>JALYYE010000348.1 GCA_030946735.1 Candidatus Dormiibacterota bacterium | reverse complement strand
GATCTGGGCGGGATTCCTGGCGGCTGCCTTCGTCCTCATCTGGTTGCTTGCGGCGCCGGGGCAGCGAATGGTGCGGCTGATCCACGGCCTTGGTGCCGCCGTCCTCCTTCCGGTCTTCGTCGGCGTGCTGTTCGGCCAGGTGAGCCTGGTCGTTGTCGCCGCTGTCGCCCTTGCGTGGTGGCTTCTGGCGCGCGGGCGGCCCTGGGTCGCCGGCCTGGCACTAAGCGCGCTCATGCTGAAGCCGCAGATCGCGTTCCTCGTGCCGCTAGCCCTGCTGCTTGCCGGGTACGGGCGCGTGTTTGTCGCCTGGCTCCTGGTGAGCGTCCCACTCGCTGCCCTCACGCTGCTGGCCACGGGTGCCGGCGTGTTCGAGCAAATATCCCGATCGCTCCACGCGGTGAGCGGCGTTCCCGGTCCGATCCAGTCCTCGCTGTTGCGTCAGTTGCCGTTGCCGGTGGCCCTGATGGGGGTGGCCCTCGTGCTCGGCAGCTCCGTCGTGATCGTGTGGCGCGGCCGCTGTCGCGGACCGTCACTTGCCATCGCTGTCGGCCTCATCGCCAGCGTCCTGGTCAGCCCCTATGTAAACTTCTACGACCTCTCCGCTCTGGTCCTCGCGGGCTGGCTGATCCTGCGGACCGAACCACCACCGTGGCAGCGAGCCGTGACCCTTGGCATGTACGTGCCGCTTTATGGCGCGCCGATCTGGCCAGTCGTCACCCTGGCCTGCCTGTGTGGATGGCTGCTCAGCCTGGCGGCGCTCGCCCTGACTCCCCGGCAAGCGGGGAGGGAAAGCGAAGGCGGAATTTGACAGCGATTCATGAAAAGATACATAGTGAACCGCCTCACTATGCAGTTCTCTGGGATCAAAGGCGACTGCCGATTCAACGGCACCCTGGCGACGGATCGGGCCGGGCATCTATACGATAGCCGCTTCCGTCAGGCGCTCCGCGAGTCGGGCAGCTCCCTGTCGGAAAAGGAGATGCGCACGCTCGAGGCCATGACGGCGCTGCGGCTGACGGCCCGGCTGACGCATCAACTAATGGATCGTTGGGCCGAGAAGCACGGCCTGAGCGAGGGTCGCCTGCATGTTCTCTTTGCGCTCGGGTCCGCACCGCGGCAGCAGCTCCCACTGGGCGAGCTCGCCGACCGGCTCGACGTCACACCGCGCAACGTCACCGGGCTCATCGATCATCTCGAGCGCGACGGCCTGGTGGAGCGCCTGGACGACCCAGACGACCGCCGCTCGACCTACGCGCGATTGACGTCATCGGGTGGCAAGCGGCTGGAGGCGATGCGGGCCCCAGGCCTGGAGTGGCAACTCAAAATCGCTGCCGGTCTGTCCACCGAGGAACTGGAGCTCCTTCGTCACGCCTGCTTGCGGCTGATCGAAAACATCACCGGTGCGACCGCGGTACAGAGGAGGAGCGCATGAGAGACGACACGCAACGACCGGCGGGGAACCCTGCACGGAGCGGACACCTTACCGAGGGGTTGACGCGCTGGGGGACGATCGGGGTGGTCGCCGGGACGATGCTAGCGCTCCTGCTTGCCGCCCTCGATCAAACGATCGTCGGGACGGCCATGCCCCGGATCGTAGCCGAGCTGAACGGCCTCAACTATTACTCCTGGGTCATCACCGCCTACCTGGTGGCGTCGACCATCATGGTGCCGATCGCCGGCAAGCTCGGGGACCTCTTCGGACGCAAGCCGTTCCTGCTGGCCGGCATGATCGGCTTCGTCGTCGCCTCGGCGCTGTGTGGCCAATCGCACGGCATGCTCGAGCTCGTCACCTTCCGGACCATCCAGGGCATTTTCGGCGGTATGCTCTTCGCCACCGTCTTCGCGGTGATCGGCGACCTCTTCCCACCAAGCCAGCGGGCCCGCCTGGCGGGCTTATTCGGCGCCGTCTTCGGCCTCTCATCCATCGTCGGCCCGACCGCTGGCGGATACATCACCGACACCTGGGGGTGGCGCTGGGTCTTCTACGTCAACCTGCCGGTGGGCATCATCGCCGTCCTGCTCGTGATCGCCACCATGCCGTTTGTGCGGTCGTCCGCTTCCATCCGTGACATCGATTTCCCGGGGGCGGTAGCGCTGGTCGGCGGCCTGGTTCC
>JALYYE010000340.1 GCA_030946735.1 Candidatus Dormiibacterota bacterium | reverse complement strand
ACCCGCTAATTGCGGTAAAGATCGGGTCCCCGGAGCTCTAAGGGGTGTCTAAGCAGGGGCCGCTGGCGGTCTCATCCCCGGGCGCGACACTGGCGTCGTCGAAAATCGTCGAAGAAACAGGAGGTCGCGCAAAAATGATCGGCAAGGTATTCGCAGCAGTCGCAACGGCGGGTGTTTTGGCGGGTGTGCTCGCCACCGGGGTCATGGCGGCGCCGGCGGCGGCCACCCTGGTGAAAACGCAGCGGCCGGCGGCGAAGGACGTGTTCGGTGGGACGGTCACCGCGATCAGCGCCACGGAGTTGAGCGTCAAGAACGCGAAGGCAGGCAGTAAGACGTTCCTTTCGACGGATAAGACGGTGGTGATCATCGCCGGCCGGAGGGCACGCTGGTCGGAGATCGAAGTCAACAGTCACGTCGCCGTTCGGTTCGAAGCGCGCGATGGCAAGCTTTACGCGAAGCGGATTCGTATCGGCAAGGCGCACGTCGCCGGGAAAGTCGAGAGCGTCAGCAGCAACGTGATCACGATTCGCACCCGTGACGGCAAGGACGTCAAGCTGACCGTCAACGGCAGCACGAAGTACTTCGAAATCCTCGGCAAACATCAGCGGAAAGCTGGTTCGCTCAAGGACATTCACGCCGGCATGCGGCTGAGCGCCGCCGGCACTTACGACGCCAGCCACAACCTCGACGCCGCGACCGTCGCCTATCGCAACAAGTAAACCTCCCCTTCCCCGTGAGCCCCGGCATGACGCCGGGGCTCCTTTACATCTGATCGCTGCCTCTTTGGTCGCTATGGCTGATGGCCTAAAGTGGGTAGAGACGTGGTCAAACACGAAAGCGGTGTTTGGAGTGGCCTCCGAGCGCTTAGCGGGTTCAGGCCGACTCGTCTCGCATTCGGTGGGCTAATAAGCGTGAGTCTTATGCAAGTTGCCTGCGGCGCATCCGCTCAGGTCACAACAGGAGATGCGGCCCTGGAGCAACAATACAAGGCCATCTGGCAGCGTGACTTTACGAAAATTAAGCAAGACGCTGCGCCGTTGGCGGCATCAAGCACGTCGCCTGGTGTCTGCAATGTCGGCGGCAGCAAGCAAGGATGCTATGACACGTCCGAGAAGCTCGCATCTGATCTGCAGGCCTTGCTCAATGATCTGGGCAAGGTTACGGTGCCGACTCGCTACCGGCGTGCCGACCAAATGCTCCGTGAGGGGCTGACCTCAAATGTTTCAGGGTTTCGGCTGCGGAACCGAGGAATAGCCACCGCTAGCGACGCGGATTTCCAGCATGGCAATGTCATGATTTCGCAAGGCGTGTCCAAGCTTCAGGAGGCGTACGCGGCATATCCAGCTGACTCCCGACCAGACCCAGCTCCATAGTGGCGTCGACTCGTAGCTAACCAAACGACAAGTGAGCAGCCCGCCGCCGGGAGTGATCATCGCCAGCGGACTCTTCTGGTTCGGGTGCGTCGTCCTAATTGAGATCCTGAATATCGGTGGCGTCAGGGGCTATCTGGTACCGAACCACGACCGCCGTCTCAAGCGAGTTCCTACGTCAGTGCGATGGGTCTGGTTCCTACTCCTCCTTGTTCTGGGCCTCCTATTTATTGCGACGCAGATCTCCGCGACCGCCGTCTTGTCATTTCTCGAAACACCGCTGGGACAGATCTTTGGCGTTTTGTTCTGGGTTGGGCTCATCGTAGTGTTCGTGAACCTCTTCATTCTCAGGAAGCAATGACGGGACGCCGCCTCGCGCAGCAGGTCACGGCGCCAGGCGTTCGATACGCCAACTTCCCTCGCGTTGCCGGGTGTAGCGGATGCGATCGTGCAGGCGGTTATCACGATGCAGCCAGAACTCGATCGCCTGAGGAATGACGCGATACCCTCCCCAGCTGGTCGGTAGAGGCACCGCGGCGCCTTCATACTTCGCCGCCAATGCGGCCACGGCGTCCTCCAGCACTCCCCGGTTTCGAATCACGGTGCTCTGCGGCGACGCGAGGGCACTGAGCTGGCTGGCGAGCGGGCGGTTGTGGAAGTAGGCCGTCGATTCCTCGACGGATTGTTTGACCACCTCGCCGACAACGCGCACCTGCCGCCCCAGCTTCGGCCAATAGATGACCAGCGCGGCCCGCGGGTTCTCCGACAGCTCACGCCCCTTCTGGCTGTCGTAGTTGGTGAAGAACCCGAAGCCCCGCTCGTCAACGCCTCGCAGGAGCACCATGCGCGCCGAGGGCTCACCCGATGGCGCGCTGGTCGCGACCGTCATCGCCTCGGGGAGGATCTCGCCGGCCGCGACCGCGTCTGAGAACCAGGCGGCGAACTGTTTGAGCGGCTCGGGATCGACGGTGTCCTCCGTCAGCGACGTTTCGACTATGGAAGCAACCCGTGCGACCAGCGCACATTGCCGTCTTTGTCCACGGGCGCGTGCTGGCGCGCGATCACCCAGACGCCGGCTGCCTCCAGTTGGGCCTGGGCCTCGATCTCATCGAGGTCAGTACTGGCGAGCAGATCCCAACGACCGGGCTTGATCGACCAGTCGAGGGCTTCCATCTTCTTGAGAAGGACGGAGAGCTTGCGGAGGCGGTAGACGAGCGACTCCCCAAGCGCCAGCACCGACGCGCTCGCGGGCGCGGTCTCAGCGGTCGTGCCGTAGCTCTCGTAGAGGCGGTCGATCCATTCCGGGACCTCGCCGTCGACGGTGCTGGCCAGCTCGTCGCGAGGCGGGCCGAAGAGGAAGAGCTTCAGACGAGCCATCATCCTATTATCCGGTGGCAGTGGCCGCCATCCCACCCTCCGGACAGCAATTCGTCCTGACCCTCGGCGACCAGCGCGCGGTCGTCACCGAGGTGGGAGCGACACTGCGCGCCTACAACGTTGGCGACCGCGAGCTCGTCGACGGCTTTGCTGAGGACGAGATGTGCACCAGCGGCCGCGGCCAGGTCCTGCTTCCCTGGCCCAACCGGATCGAGGACGGCCAGTACGAATTCGGCGGTCGAGTGCACCAGGCGCCCATCAACGAGCCGGCGCGGGACACTGCCTTGCACGGCCTTGCCCGCTGGGTGAACTGGACGGCGGTCGAGCTGGCCCAGGATCGGGTGCTGATGTCCTTGGTTCTCCATCCCCAGGACGGCTACCCGTTCACCCTCCGCCTCGACGTGGACTACCGCCTTTCTTCCAGCGGCCTGACCATCGCAACCACGGCGAGCAACGTCGGCAGCGAGGCCGCCCCCTACGGTGCCGGGTACCATCCGTACTTCACCGTCGGGACGCTGATCGATGACGCGCGGCTGAAGATGCCGGCGTTGATGCGGCTCGAGGCGAACGACCGCCTGCTCCCGACGGGGCGCGCGCTGCCCAATCGCGGCACGCCCTACGACTTCTTGGAATTGCGACCGATCGGGGCCCTGAGCATGGACACGGCCTTCGCCAACCTGGTTCCGGACAGTGATGGCATCGTCCGGGTTCACCTCCAGGCTCCGAAGGGCGACGCCCGGGTCACGCTCTGGATGGAGCCGGTCTACCGATTCCTCATGGTCTACACGCCGGACACGATCCCGGACCGTTCCCGACGGCGGCGAAGCATCGCCATCGAGCCGATGACCTGCGCCCCGAACGCGTTTCGCAGCGGGGACGGCCTCATCGTCCTCCAGCCGGGGGAAGCCTGGAGCGCCACGTGGGGGATTTTGCGGTAGCTTAGGCGGCTCGACGTAGCCTGCCCGCGTCTGCCAATATCAGGGCAGGGCATCACGCTTCGCTTGGAGCCGTCTGGAGGGAAAGCTGCTGGTGTATGCGAAGATTTACGTCCCCCTCGACAACTCGGACCATTCCAATGCCGCCATCGATGTGGCCGTCCGGCTCGCGGGTGCCAGCAAAGCCAGCCTGGTGGGCTGCCACGTCTACGCCGCCCGGATGCACGACGTGCGCTTCAAGCAGATGGAGTACACATTGCCCGAGGAGTACCAGCACGAGCAGGAGCTGGAGCGGCAGCGGAAAATTCACGATTCCCTGATCACGCGCGGCCTGCAGCTGATCTCCGATTCCTACCTCGACGTCATGAAGGTCGCCTGCGATCGGGCCGGCCTGCCTTTCGAGTACAAGACGTTCGACGGCAAGAACTGGGAGTGCCTGGTCGACGACATCGGCGAGTCCGACTACGACCTGGTGGTGATGGGCGCGCTTGGCATGGGCGCCGTCAAGGACAGCATGGTCGGGAGCGTTACCGACCGCGTCGTCCGCCGCATCCGCGTCGACTCCCTCGTCGTCCGTGACACGCATCCGTTTCGCGGCGACGCTTCCGACCGGATCGTGGTGGCCATCGACGGCAGCCCGCAGTCTTTCGCCGGATTGCGGACGGCCATCGACCTCGCGCGCGTTTTTGGCAAGCAAGTCGAAGCGGTGTCGGTCTACGACCCATACCTCCACTACGCGATGTTCAACGGAATCGTCGACGTGCTTTCCGCCGAGGCGTCGAAAGTCTTCCGCTTCAAGGAGCAGGAGCAGCTGCACGAAGAGATCATCGATACCGGCCTGGCCAAGATCTACGAGTCGCACCTGCGGGTGGCCCAATCGGTGGCACGCGATGAGGGGGTCGAGATCAAGACGACGCTGTTCGACGGCAAGGCGTTCAAGAAGGTCCTGCAATACGTCCGCCAGGACCCGCCCTGGCTGCTGGTGATCGGCCGCATCGGCGTCCACTCCGCGGCGCAGATGGACCTCGGCAGCAACACCGACAACCTGCTCCGGCTGGCACCCGTCAGCGTCCTGCTCTCGAGCCGAACCTTCGTGCCGCCCGTCGATGTGCAGGCGGAAGCAAGCGTGACCTGGACGGAGGAGGCGGAGGCGCGCATGGAGCAGGTCCCCGCCGCCTTCCGCGCCATCACCCGCACCGCGATCTGCCGCTATGCGATGGAACGCGGGCACTCGGTCATCAGCTCGTCGATCATCGACCTCGCCGTCTCGGAGGTCATGCCCGACCATGCCGCCCGCGCCATGGGGGTCGAGCCCGCCAAGGCGAAGGTCACGATGACAGTCGACGACAACACGCCAACCTGGATCTGCCGCCGCTGCGGGCGTCCCGCCCGGGTGGAGAGGCCGCAGGCTTGCCCGGTGTGCGAGGGCACGAGCTTCCAGCCCATTGACAAGACCGCGATTGCCGCGGCGGCAATCCGGGAGGGAGGCACCGAAGAGGAGGAGGCCTTCGATGGCTTCAAGGTCAAGTGGACGGCTGAGGCCAAGGAGATCCTCAACCGCGTGCCTAAGGGCTACGAGCGTCGCCGGGTCAAGGCGCGCATCGAAAAGATTGCCCGGGTACAACGGCTGCCCAGCATCACCCGGGATTTCGCCGACGCCAACCTGGACGAGGCCTACGGCCCCGTGGCGGAGGTCGTGAGTGACACGTTTCCGGCCGCGCCAGAGCCGGCGGGTGAGGCGCCGCTGATCTGGACCGACGAGGCCGCGGCGCGGATGGAGCGCGTGCCGGGCGGCTTCATGCGGATGATGGCCCGCACTAAGGTCGAGGAGTTCGCCCGCAAGATCCGCGCCGAGACTATCACGGCCGAGGTCGTCGAGGGCGGCCTGGTCGACGCCCGGATGATGATGGACCAGGCGCTCAAGGCGCACTCGCCCGAGGTGGTCGAGGCGGCGATGCAGGCGCACGGCCACAAGGACGGGAACGGCTCCGAGCCGCGCGACCCCGCGCCGGGCTGGACGGAGGATGGTGTCCGGCGGCTCAACGAGGTGGAGATTCGCGCCGAGGAAAAATTTGACCCGTCACGCGCCCGCGAGCTTGCCCAGCACGCGGCCGAGTCGCGCGCGGCGCGAACCTCGGAGGCGATCAATGCCGCTTTCCTCGAGCGGTTGGGGGTCAAGATCGGCTACGGACACCCACTGAGCCCAAAAACCTTCGAGCACCATTTCACCTGGTCGCCCGAGGCTGAGGCACGCCTCGAAAGCCTCCCCTCCTACTGCCGGGAGCTGAGCCGATGGCGGGTCGAGTGGACCGCGGCCAAGAAGGGTCTCGGACCGGTCATCACGCCCGAGGCCATGGACGTGAAGTTCGAGATGTGGGACGAGGTTTCGCAGGCGCTTCAGGAGAAGGGCCCACAGATGCCATGGGAGCCGGACGCGGAGAAGCGCCTCGAGAAGATGCCACCCTTTGTCAAAGGCCAGGTGATGGCCGCGGTCGAGGGCAACGCGAAGGAGCTTGGCGAGGAGCGAGTCACGACAAAGGTGATGGACGTTGTCATCAAGAAGTGGATCGAGACCGGCGATTTTCATGAAGGTCGATACGGCTTCCGAGCCTAACCCGCTCACGGCGACCGGCCTGACCCGTACCTATCGCGGAGGGAAGGGCGTCTTCGACGTGACGCTCAACCTTGCCGCCGGCGAGGTCATGGGATTGATGGGTCCGAACGGGTCCGGAAAGACGACCCTGCTACGTATGCTGGCCACCGCCGCCACGCCTGCGGCCGGCGAGATCAGCTGGTTCGGCAACGCGAATCCGCGCCACCCCTCGGTACGGCGGCGGCTGGGCGTGATGCTGGACCAGCCGGCGCATTTCGACAAGATGACCGGGTATCAGAATGCCTGGTTCTTCGCCCGGCAGTTCGGGCTGTCCGAGCAGCTCGCCCGCGACCGCCTCGAGGAGCTGTTCCGATGGTCCGGCCTGGCGGACGCTCGTGAGCAGCTGGTCGGCGAGTACTCGCTCGGGATGAAGCGGAAGCTCAACCTCGTCGAGGCCCTCGTGCACCGACCGGCCATCCTGCTGCTGGACGAGCCCACGCTGGCGCTCGACTACCGTGCCGAGCTCGACCTGATCGAACGACTCCAGCTGCTCAGCCTGACCGGCACGGCGGTGGTGCTGGCGACCAACGATGTCCACCTCGCGGAGCGCCTCTGCGACTACGTGATCTTCCTGCACCAGGGCCACGTCATCCGCGAAGGCCACGTGCCCCAACTATTGAGCGAGGTCGCCGGGTCCAAGGAGGTCCAGCTGCAGCTGAACTCCCCGATCGCCCTCGACCGCCTTCGCGCCCTAGCCGCGGTCGAGGCGGCGAACGTTGAGGGCGATACCGTGCACATCATCCTGGCACGCGGCGCCAACCCCGCCCAGGTGCTGGCCGTGCTGAACGGCACCGCCGACATGGTCACCACGATGCGCGTTCGCCGGCCGAACCTGGGGGACGTCTTCCTCAAGCTGACCGGCGTAGCCTTGCCGGCGGCCCACACCGGGGCGCGCTGATGATGCTGCCCGGGACGATCTGGCAGCGGGAGCTGGTGGAGTTTGCCCAGCGGCGGCGGGCGCTGGTCATCAAGCTCGCTTTTCCGCTTGTCTTCGGGATTCCGCTGGTGATCGCCGCACCGCCCCTGTACGCCGCCGTCAGCCTCACGATGCTGATCGCAATCATCGGAGCTCTGGGGGCCGGCGCCGTCTTGAGTCGCGAGCGCCAGAGCGGTCTGACCGTGCGTTATCGAACGCTTCCCGTCAGCCCAGGGCGGCTGCTGACCGAGCGGCTCGCGACGAGCGCGCTCATCGACTTGCTACAGGTCACGCCGGTGCTGCTGCTGATCGCGCTGCGCCACCCATCCCAATTCGCCTGGTGGGCGGCGCTCGTGCTGAGCACGGCTGCGGTGCTCCTCATCGGCAACGTGATGGGCGCCGTCGCCAGTACGCTCTCCGATTCACCGGGCGAGGTGATGCTCTACGTCTTCATCCCTCTACTGCCTCTGCTCTACCTGTCGGGCGTCTTTAATCCCCTGACGCAGCCGCTGCTGCTCGCGGTCTCACGCCTGCTTCCGTTCAGCTACCTGCACGAGTCGCTGCTCGGAGCGCTCGGCGGTCAGCCCAACCTGCTGGCGTGGGAGTCCCTGCTGGGTGGTTTCGGCTTCCTCGTCGGCGCCGCCGGCCTGACCGGTCTGCTCGGTCGGCGCGTTCTCGAGTCGGACTGATCGCCCGATGACGATCGCAATCGTCCTCGCCGGTTCCTATTCCATCAACCAGCCCGGGACCCAGCTGCCCTTCGTCACCAATCGCTGGGCGGTGGGCATCTTCTTTCTGATCCACATCATCTTTGGCTCCTTCACGATGGGTGCCCTCGTGCTCGGTCCAACCTACGAATGGATGGGCATCCGCCGCGAGGATCCCCGCTATGAACGGCTCGCCCGCTCTCTGGGCAACGTCAACCTCAAGATCTTCAGCCTGGGCGCCACGCTGGGCGGCTTTGCCGTCATCGTCCTCACAGCGTTGTACCCGCGGTTCTTCGTCACGTTGATCACGCTCTTCTTCTGGCCGTCGGTGGCGGCGTTCAGCATCTGGTTCCTGACCCTGGGCGGCATCCTCCTGTACAACCTCCGCTGGGACCGCTTCCGGCTTCGTAAAGGAGCCCACGTCCTTATCGGTTACGCCACGGCGGCGACCGAGCACATCTTTCTGATCATCATCGTGGCCCTCGATAGTTATCTCCTGACGCCGGGGGCGGGCCAGGGGACGAGCGCCTTCTTCAATCCCTCCTACTGGCCCGAGCTCGGCCATCGCTTCGTCGGCAACCTCTCCTGGGCTTCCTTCTTCATCGCCGCCGTGGCCGCGGTCTATGCGGCCGCCAGCCGCCTCCCTGCCAACCGCCTTTATTACCACTGGGCTGCGCGCATCAGCCTGGTAGTGGGGTTCGTCACACTCGTGTTCCAGGTGGTGTTGGGGGCCGCTTTCCTTGAAAGCATCAAGCAGGCATCGCCGGGTGCGTTCCATTATTCGCTCCAGGGGCCGTTCGCCTGGCTGTGGTTGGTGCAGGCCACGTTCCTCGCCATCCTCCTCGTGGGCAGCAACCTCTATTTCTGGCAGTCGCATCCGACGGCGACCGCCCCGCTCCTGACCATTGTGGTCATTGTCGGATCGCTGATCACGATGGCGCCGGCCGCGCTCTTTCCCAAAGGCTTGTTCTGGCTGCGCTACGTGGCACTCGGCGTCGCCGTGCTGTTCAGCCTGCTGCACTGGCTCATCTCGCGGCCCAGGGACCGGGCGAACACCGCGGACCTTCGGCGCTCGAGCCAGGTGACCCTCGCCGTGACCGGTGCCAGCGCGCTGCTCCTCTTCCTCCTCATGGGCGTCATCCGGACGACCGCGCGCAGCGACTACACCATCTACGGCGTCATGAGGGAGTCCGACAGCTACGGGATCTACCAGGCTCCCTCCAAAGGGTTTTATCCGTAATGGGCTCCCTGCAGACCTTCTTTTACCTGGCGCTGATCTCGGGCGTCATGATCGGCCTCACGCTGCTCTTCGTCGGCATCGTGGCGTTTGGCCTGGCGCGCTGGTTTCGCCAGGCGCGCGGCCAGACGCCTCTCAGCTTCTGGCTCATCAGCGGCGCTGTCACCGTGGTGTTCCTCTTCATCGTCCTGGGCACGGCCGGCGTCCTCTACGGGTTCATTCGCTATGGCGCATCGTGATCCGCGGCGGCTGAGCCGCCGACAGTTCGCCATCCTCGGGACCCAGGTTTCTGGGGCCGTCGTCGCCGTGTTGCTGGGCATCCCGATCGTCGGCTTCCTCATCTCGCCGCTCTTCCGGCAGCAGCAAGCCATGTGGCGAAAAGTCGGCGATATCTCGAGCGTCGCGGACGGCGAGCCAACCAAATTCGAGGTCCCCTTTCCGCAGGACGCGTGGACGGCGGCGGAGAACAACCTGGCGGTCTATGTGGTCAAGAGCGGCCAGAACACCAGGGTGTTCTCCAACGTGTGCACGCACATGCAATGCCCTGTGCGCTGGGAAGTCGCGCTGCACCAGTTCCTGTGCCCCTGTCACGGCGGGCTGTACGACATCAACGGCGCGAACGTTGGCGGTCCGCCGCCCAAGCCCTTACCCCAGTACGTGCATCGCATCGACGGCACCACGCTCTTCGTCCAGAACAAGTTCACCGAGGAAATCTAGTGGGCCGCCGGCTCGCTGCCGCCTATGACTGGTTCGATGAGCGGACCGCCAGTCGCAGCCTGCTGCGCAAAGGCCTCTACGAGGCGGTACCGGTCCGCGGCGCCTGGTTCTACACGCTGGGCAGCGCGACCCTGGTCCTGATCCTTCTGCAACTCATCACTGGCATCTTCCTCACGCTGTTGTATGTCCCGTCGGTCACCGAAGCCTGGGCGAGCCTGAACTACCTCAAAGAGCACGATGCGTTCGGCGCGATCGTCCGAGGCATTCATCTCTGGTCCGCCTACATCGTGCTCTTCGTCATCGGCCTGCACATGATCCGGACTTTCTTTTCGGGCTCTTATAAGCGCCCGCGAGAACTCAACTGGGTCACCGGGGTCGGACTCTTCGTGCTGGTGTTGGTGATGGCGATTACCGGCGCTTTCTTGCCCTGGGACCAGGCGGCCTACTGGACCGCCGTGGTCGTCACCAACGTCCCCTCCTACACGCCGTTCATCGGCTCCTTCATCCGCGCCCTGTGGCGTGGCGCCGACACGGTAGGGCCGATCACCCTCAGCCGCAGCTTCGGCATCCATGTCTGGCTGGTCCCGGCCATACTCTTCCCGCTGATCGGCGCCCATCTGGCCTTGCTGCGCAAGCATGGAGAGTTCGGCTCCTACGTCAACTACCGCGGCGCCTATCGTAGCCGCGAGGGTGTGGACGTCCCGCCGGCGCCCGCCCAGCGGCCGATCGAGCCGCCCTATCCGGCCGCGCCTTCCGACGAGCTCTGGGCCGCGCCCCTGCAAACCGAGGACTTCTATCCGCACCAGACCTTCAAGGACGGCATCGTTTCGGCGGCGCTGGTGGTGGTGGTCTTCATCCTCGCGGTGGCGATCGGCGCACCCCTGGAGGCGATCGCCGATCCGGCAACGACCAGCTACACGCCGGTGCCCCAGTGGTTCTTCTTGCCACTCGATGAGCTCCTCGTGCTGGTGCCGCAGCAGCTGATCCCCCTGGTGCTCGTCCTGCCGGCGGGCGGCGTCTTGCTGTTGCTCGCGTTGCCGTTCATCGACCGCGGCCCTGAGCGCAACCCCTTCGAACGTCCCGCGGTGATGGTGCCCGGCGCGTTCGCCGTGATCTTTGTCGTCATCCTGACCCTGCTCGGCTCCGGGCGGCTCTTCAACCTGTGAGCGCGCTGCTCGCTCTCATCGCCCCGGCCTTCCACGGGCTCGCCGCCCAGCTGCCGGCGCAGGCCCCGCAAGGGCGCAATCTCGTCGGCGCACAGATCGCGATCGGCGCCATGTTCTCGCTCCACATCCTGATCGCCGGCCTTGTCAGCGGCGCCGCCGAGCTGGGACCGGCGATCGAGTTCCTTGGCTTTGTCCGCCAGCGTCGAAGCTACGATCGCCTGGCCCACGGTCTGGGCCGCTTCATCACCTACTACTTCAGCGTAAGCTCGACGATCGCGATCCTGCTGATCACCGTGCTGCTGGTCGGCTTCTGGGGTCATTTCTGGACGACGATCATGACCATCGCCTGGTGGCCCCTGTTCATTGAGGCGTGGACCTTCGTGCTGCAGGTGAGCCTCGCCTATCTCTGGTACTACACCTGGGAGCCCTTACGTGCCTTCAAGGGCGTGCACATGGCGATCGGCGGGCTGCTGACGATCGCTTCCTTCCTCCAGGTCTACATGATCGACGTGATCGCCAGCTACATGCTGACGCCGACCAACCCGCAGAATCCCGTTCGCCTCGCCCTCAATCCGACGTCCTACCCGCTGACGGTGCATCGAACCGTAGGCAACCTCGCGTACATCGGCTTTGCCTTCGGCGGCTTCTGCGCCATTCGCTACCTCCGGGCGAAGACCGCTGAGGACAAGCGCTTCTACGACTGGGCTGGCAGTTTCGGATTGCTCTGGGGCGTTTCGATGACGCTGCTCCAACCGGTCGTCGGTTACTCCTACGCCAAGGAGATCCAGCTGCACAGCTACGGCAGCTGGTACAAGATGATGTTCGGATCGCTCAGCCCGGTCTTCCTCTGGCAGATCACGCTGCTAGGGATCATGTTCCTTACCGCCACCCTCTATTTCGCCCGTCGATTACGGACCGATGAGGCGCGAGGGTCGGGGATCCTCAGAGTGCTGGCGGTGGGGCTGGTGCTGACTACCCTGCTCGCCGCGCAGCCCTACCACCTCGGACTGACCTATGACTCGGTAGCCGCCGCCGGCCTCAACCGGCCGTTCTGGGAAGGCGGCCTGATCAATCCCCTGGGGTCGATGATCCCCTGGAAGGTGCTGGCGCTGATGTTCTACACGCTGATCGCGATCGCCGCTGTGGTGTGGTACCTGCGCGGTCTGCCGGGAGTGGTCTGGGGCACGGCTCGCCGCGGCGAGCAGCGCATCCTGATGCTGATGACCGTTTTCACCATGCTGATGATGGTCACCATGGGATTCATCCGAGAAAACAGCCGCGGGCCCTTCCTGATCTCCGGCGAGATGACGATCCAGGGTCAGCAAGACGTGCAGAGCGCGCAGCCGACGCCCGCCCCGCAGTCGAGTCCCTGAGATCCCTCTTACATCGCGCAGGGCCCGATCGCGACCGCCTCGGTCCGTCCCTGTGCTTTGTCGATATCCGGTTGCACCTCGGCGTCGGTGAGCGCGTACGCCTGATTCTGCTGACTGGTCGAGGCGGCAAAGACGACGCCCACGACGTTGCCGTCAAGGTCTACCAGCGGTCCGCCCGAGTTCCCCGGCTGTACTTCGGCTTGCATGATCCAGATACTTCGCACGACGAGGTTTTGTCCGTAGATGTCACGGCCCTCCGCCCTCACCTGGCCGTTGACCACCGCCGGTTTTACCTGCTCAGGGCCACCGCCCGGGTAGCCGATGGCCGCTCCCTGGGTGCCCTGGTGTGCCGTCTGCTCGGTGAGGGGTACCAGCGCCAGCCGTGGCACGTAGAGGATGGCGACGTCGCGTTCGGGGTCGAAAAGAACGACCCGGGCGCCGAGGCTGCGCCCGGTCGGACTGATAACCGTCGTCCCCTGCGTCCCGGCCACCACGTGGGCATTCGTCAGCACCATGCCAGGCCCGACCGGGAAGCCACTGCCGAAGACAATGCCACCGCACCCGAAGCCCCGGACCTTGAGCGTTTCCGAGGCCGCGGCCTGGATGCCGGGCGTGTTGACGGACGCTGGCAGCGGCAGAGGAGACGGGGCGACCGGCTCCAGTCCAGCAAACGCGCCCGAAAAGTTGACCCCGGCGATGATCGACGACACCCGCGCCAGGAAGCCCGGGGGCTTGGGAAACACCGAGTCCAGCGTGCGCAGGACGGCGGATCGCTGGATCGCGCTGGCCACCTGAGGGGTCGGAACCGCCTTGAGGCTCAGGCCAAGGAACCAGGAGACAGAGAGTAGGGCGAGGGCGGAGAAGACGGCGCCGGCAAAGCTATCGATCCGACCACTCTCCGGGTGCGCCAGCAAGCGCAGGCGGATCGGCTCGCCAACCCAATAGCCGACGCTGCTGCCGATGGCACCGAGCACGATCAGGACCAGCACAGCGCCCAGGGACTTCACGGTCGCATCGGAGATGTTGAGCGCATCCATGAGTACGGGTGCCAGCGTGGCACCGATGACGACACCGAGAACCAGGCCGGCGTATTGAGCCAGCGAGAGCCAGAAGCCACGACGATAGCCGCTGCCGATCGCGAAGATGAGCGCCACCAGGATCAGGAGATCGATGAGGGTGAATCGCATCAGGCGTGGACTCGAAGGTCGCTTCGCGGTTTACCGACGCAGATCAGCGCGTAGCCTTCCGCTAGCTCCTCGTTGCTGATCAACCAGGCGTCGGACTGGTCGATGATGCCGTCGACCTTGACCATGCAGGTCTTGCAGCGGCCCTTTCGACAGTCAAAGGCGAGCGAAAGGCCGGCGCGCAGGCCGGCCCCAAGAATGCCTTCGTTCTCCGCCACGTCGACTGTCTTTCCGCTCCTGAGGAAAGTAACATGAAAGGAGCGCGCCATCAACGACTCTTGATGGCGGTGAAGATGCGGTAGAGGTACTCGCCGGCCGCCATCAGCACGATCAACACTCCAAACGCGACCAGCCGTGGCCGCAGCCAGCTCCGATAGAAGTTGCCGCGCCACGCGGGGCCGACCAGCAGCGCGATCACGACGGCGGCTGCGGCGACAAGCAGGATGATGCGAAACGCCGTCGACACCGCGCTAGTGTACGGAACCTCGAGGGTTTGCTACTCGAGCCCGATGACGTGCTTGAACTTGTCGAAAAAGCCCTTCTCGATGTGCTGCGGCTTGCCGCTGACGCCACCCAGCGTGCGTAGGGCTTGCTTCTGCTCCTCGTTCAAGTTGGTGGGGATCACGACCCGTACGAAGACCAGCTGGTCACCGCGGCGCCCAGTGCGCACATGCGGCACGCCCCGCCCGTGGATGCGGATCGTCTTTCCATATTGCGTGCCGGGCGGAATGTCGAGGGGCTCCGGACCATCTACCGTCGGGATTTCCACCGTGTCGCCCAGGGCGGCCTGCGCCACGCTCAAGGGCAGCTCATAGACGATGTCGGTGCCATTTCGCTTCAACACCGAGTGGGCCTTGACCTGGATGACGATGTAGAGGTCACCGGTGGCACCGCCACGAGGGCCAACCTCACCTTCTCCCGTGAGGCGGATCTGTGAGCCGCTGTCGACCCCAGCCGGGATGTTGACCCGCACCTTCTTTTCGCCAGGGCGGTGACCGCTGCCCGCGCAGGTCCGGCACGGCTTCTCGATCACTTTCCCCTCGCCGTTGCAACGGGGACAGCTCGCGACGTTGACGATCTGCCCGAAGATCGACTGGGTGGCCCGCCTCACCTGCCCGGCGCCGCGACACTGCGGACAGGTCTGGGGTGAGGTGCCCGCTTCGGCACCGGTTCCCTGGCAGGTCGCGCACGGCTCGGCTCGTGGGATGGTCAGCTCCCGCTCGACCCCGAAGACGGCTTCCTCGAACGTCAGCCGCAGGTCGAGTCGAAGGTCGGCGCCCCGGCGAGGCCCGGTCCGCGAGCGCCCGGCCGCCGCCTGGCCGAAGAACATGTCGAAGATGTCGTTGATGCCGCCGAAACCGGCGCCACCGAAGTCGAACCCGGGCATGCCCTGGGCACCCGCGTGGCCAAAGCTGTCATAGCGCTGCCGCTTGGATTGGTCGCTCAAGACCTCGTAGGCCTCGTTGATCTCCTTAAAGCGAGCTTCCGCCTGAGGATCGTTAGGGTTGCGATCGGGATGAAACTGAAGCGCCAGCTTGCGATAGGCGCGCTTCAATTCTTCGGCGGTGGCAGTCCGTCCGACGCCGAGGACCTCGTAGTAATCCCGCTTGATCGCCATAGACGAGTACTAGGACTTTAACGCGCGAGGGTGAGCAACCTTGACCAGCGTCGGACGGAGGACCCGCTCGTGTAGCCGGTAACCGGGCTGCATTTCCTCGACGATCGTACCCTCTTCGTGGTCGTCGGTCTCCTCGCGCGCAATCGCCTCATGTTGCGCGGGATCGAACTTCTCACCCACGGCCCGTATGGGCGAAACGCCCTGGGATTGCAGGGTGTCTTCGAATTGGCGCACGACCATCCGTAGGCCGTCGAACCAGTTGCGGTCGATGCCCTCGGGCGCGTGCTCCAGTGCGCGGCGAAGATTGTCGAAGATGGGCAGCAGCTTGCGTAGCAACTCCTCGTTGGCGTACTGGGTGCGGTCGGCGAGCTCCTGCCTGGTGCGCCGCTTGTAGTTTTCGAAGTCGGCGGCGAGCCGCTGATACCGAGCGAAGCTCGCCTGCACCTCGTCGCGTGCCGCTTGCAGCTCCAGATCGGTGATCGTCTGTCCCTCGGCGGTCGCTTGCTCGGCATCGCCCGCTGAGCTGGCCCTGGAGTCGACGACGCCAGGGTGACCCTTTTGCCCGCCTGGCTCCGGTTGGTCGGTGGATCGGTGCTGGGGTGGCATGTCTTGCTTTTTACCCATGGACAACGGCGCCGAATCAGTTCCCGAGGTGGGCGAGCACTTCCGAGGTGGCGTGACTGACGAGGCGCACCCGGGCGAC
>JALYYE010000338.1 GCA_030946735.1 Candidatus Dormiibacterota bacterium | reverse complement strand
GGTCTGCATGCGCGGCCCGCCGCGCTCTTCGTGCAAACCGCCGCGCGCTTCAAGGACACGAAGATCGAGGTCATCAAGAATGGCACCGTGCGAGACGCGAAAAGCATGCTCGGCGTCCTGACCCTCGGCGTCAGCCAGGGAACCACGATCACGGTCCGGGCCGATGGGCCTCAGGCCGACGAGGCCATTGCGGCCCTGACCGACCTGGTGGACCGTGACTTTGGCGACTAGCCCTCCGCGCCCTGCCCTTCGAGGGATTGCGGCAGCCCCCGGGCGGGTGGTCGCGCCGGTGTGGCGCTGGAATGCCGCGCGACTCGGCCCGACTCCCGGCGGGCTAACCGGCGCCGAGGGCGTTGACCAGCTGGGCCGCGCGATCGAACACGTGAGAGCGGATCTCGCGGCGAAGATCGTACGGCTTCAGGCAGCCGGGCTGACCGAGGAGAGCGGCATCCTCGAGGCGCAGACGCTGATGCTCGATGACCCGGCGCTGGTGGCCGGGGCCGGCGAATTGATGGCGCAGGGGCGTCCTGCCGACGATGCCGTCGCCGCCACGCTGGTGCCGTTTGCCGAGATGTTGCGCGCGTCCCCTGACCCGGTATTCCAGGCGCGCGCGGTCGATGTCGAGGACGTGGTCGAACAACTTCGCGGTGCCCTGCATGGCGCGAGCAGCATGCCACCGCCACCGCCGCAGCCGTCGATCCTCGTGGCGAGGGACCTCGCGCCGTCGCAGACAGCCGGGCTGGACCGCGCCCTGGTGCTTGGCTTCGCGACCGAGCAAGGAAGCGCCACGGCCCACACGGCCATCCTCGCCCGAGCCCTCGGCCTGCCCGCCGTTGTGGGCATCGCCGGGCTTGTGGAGGCGGTTGAGGATGGCCAGGTGGTGCTGCTCGACGGGGACGAGGGCACGCTCGTCATCGATCCTCCGGCCCAAGCGGTTGCGGCGGTGCGCCCATCGGCCTATCCGACCAGCGATGGCGAACCGGCCATGACGCGTGACGGCCGGCGCGTCGATGTCGGATGCAACGCCGCCGGTGTGGACGACGCGCAGCGGGCCGCGGCGGCTGGCGCCGACGGGATCGGTCTACTCCGAAGTGAATTCCTTTTTCTCGGTTCCGATCGGCTGCCGTCGGAAGACGAACAGGTGGCGGTCCTCGAAGCGGTGGCGACGGCGATGGGCGATCGGCCCGTCATCCTACGAACGCTCGACGTCGGGGCCGATAAGCCGCTGCCCGCCCTGCCCCAGCCACCCGAGGCCAACCCGGCGTTGGGCGTTCGGGGATTGCGGCTGCAGCTGCTGCGGCGGCCCGACCTGCTGCTCGATCAAATGCGAGCGGCGCTCCGCGTCTCGGCCAGGCACCCGCTCCGACTGATGTTCCCGATGGTCTCGACGCTTGACGAGGTCCGCCAGGTGAAGGCCCTGCTCGAGCAGGCGAGGCGCGATGTCAACCCGAGCGGAGCCGATGGGGCCGAAATGCAGGTCGGCATCATGATCGAGGTGCCGGCCGCCGCCGTCGGAGCCGACCTGCTGGCCGCCGAGGTGGACTTCTTCAGCCTCGGCACCAATGATCTGACGCAATACCTGTTTGCCGCCGATCGAACCAACCCCGAGCTCGCGCCGCTGGCGGATAGCCTCCACCCGGCGTTGCTGCGGATGATCGACCAGGTGGTGAAGGCGGCGCACCGGCGTCGGCGATGGGTCGGTGTTTGTGGGGAGATGGCGAGCGATCTCTGGGCCGTTCCCTTGCTGGTCGGCCTCGGCATCGATGAGTTGAGCGTCCACCCGCCCGCCGTCCCGCGGGTCAAGGCCCTGGTCCGGCAGCTTGACGCCGCCGAATGCGGGCGGGCCGTCGGCGCCGCACTCAAGCTCGACAGTGGCGCCGCCGTCCGTAAGTTGATCGAGCGCAGAGGCCTCCGCCCGCGATAATGCAGGTGGTTGCGCCTTGCCCGCCGGTTCGCCGGCTTTGTCCTGGTTAACGTCACACTCGGGCTCCTTCTGCCGGCGTGCGTGAGCCCCGAGGCGGCCGCCGACCTGACGCCGACGTTGAGCGTGAAATCGATCGGCGGGAGCCGGATCGCCTTTCAGAACGGCATCCCGGTACCGACCTTTTCCTACCAGCCGCGCCGCCGGCTCGAGCTGAATAGCCGCTGGCGGATTCAGGCAACGCCGATGGACCATGATCTCTCCCTCGCCGTCCGTTCGCAGTCGCTGAATCGATTGGTTGCCGATGCCGCGGGCCGGGAGAAGCCGGCGTTCGACGATACGCGCTGGTCGACGGTGGAGGTGCCGGGCTCCTACAATCCGCCACCTTCGGCATCCGGCGACGGTGCCTGGTATCGGAAGGATTTCGATGTTCCGCCCGATTGGCAAAACCAAACAGTCACGCTGAAATTCGGGGCGGCCAATTACGTTGCCGACGTCTGGCTCAACGGCCACTACCTTGGTTACCACGAGGGTGGGTCGACGCCCTTCGCTTTCGATGCCACGGACGCGATCCTGCCTGGCGACATCAACATCATCGCGGTCCGTGTCGACAATCCCCCGTGGGGCACGCGACAGGACATCGTCCCCTGGGGCCTCACCGACTGGTGGAACTACGGGGGGCTGACTCAGCCGGTGTGGATGGAGGCAACGCCGGCCGTCTACGCTGTGCGCGCCGACGTCGTGCCTCACCTCGACAGTGCGGACATTGCCGTCACCGTCCACCAGCGCGGCGGCACGGCGGCGCCAGTGCAGGTCGGCCTCGATATCCTGCCGGCGGCGGTCGACCCTAGCAACCTCACCAACCCCAATCCGCTGAGCCTGGTTCCGCCGGGTGCCGTGCCCATTGCCTCGCAGCGGGTGGATGCGGGGCAGCTCGCCCGTGACGGCACGGGCCAGGTCCATGCCCGCTTCTCACTCAACAGCGCTGACCTGTGGTCGCCGCAGTCGCCCGCTCTCTACGTCCTCGAGGTCACCGTCTTCTGGCAGGAACGGCGTGTCGACCAACTCTTCGAGACGTTCGGCCTGCGTCGCATCGCGGTCGATGCCAAGTCGCCGCGGTTGCTACTCAACGGCAACCCGGTCCAGTACGCGGGCGTCGCGCTGCACGACGAGCGCGTTTATCCAGCTATCAACGGGCGGCCGCGGGGTGGACCGGTCGTCACGCCGGACGACATCATGATCCTGCTCGACAAAGTGAACGCGACCAACGTCCAGCTGATCCGCGCCGACCACCATCCGGCGAACCCGTTGCTGCTGCTGCTGGCCGATCGCCTGGGCTACGCGATCTGGGAGGAGATCCCGCTCTATCACTACACACCGGCCACCTTCGGCATCGCGATGGACCGCGGCATTCCGCAACAGATGCTGAGCGAGATGGACCTGCGCGACATGAATCATCCGTCGGTGCTCTTCCACGGCCTCGCGAACGAGTCGACCGGTGGGACCGAGCGGGAGCAGGCACTGGCTAGCCTGCACAACCTTGATCGCTCGATCGATGGGACCCGGCTCACCGGGCAGGCGGCCTACGGGAACCAGCTCGACGACCGCTCGAGCCGGCCGCTCGACGTGGCGGGTTTCACCACCTACTTTGGCGTCTTCTACGGGCCGGATGCGGGCGCGGGTACCATGCATGCCCTGCAGGTCGCCCATGCCGCCTACCCGAAAAAGCCGATCATGATCCTCGAATTCGGGCGCTGGTCGGACAACGTCCCGGAGCAGGAGGAACAGCGCCGTATCCTTGCCGACACGTACCAGGCGGTCGCCCCCCACCTCGATGAGACCCTGAACGGCTTCGTCGGCGCGACCGTGTGGTGGACGCTCGACGACTACTGGACGCAGCGGCCTGGACTTCGCATCGAACACTTCGGGCTCTACGCGCCGGACGGCGCGGCCCGGCCGGCGGGACGGCAGGCCGCCGAGCTGTTCAGCGGTGGTGCCGGTCAGGGGGCCCGGAACAAGATCGTCTCGACCGCCATCGGCCAAGCCCAGCAGCCCGCGGTGCGGAGCCTGCGTTTCCTCGGCTACCTCGCGTACGCGTTGACGATGGCGTTGACGATCCTGGCGACCATCCTCCTGGGGTTGCTGCTCCTGCGGCGCCGGCCGCCGCGCCGGGCGATGGTGTCCTGATGCATCAGGTCAGCGGACGCGTCCTGGCGATCTCGGTTCGGGCTGCCATCATCGCCGGCGGCTGGACCGGCTTTGCGCTGGG
>JALYYE010000335.1 GCA_030946735.1 Candidatus Dormiibacterota bacterium | reverse complement strand
ATCCCTCGAGGCCAGCCACCGCCTGTTCGAGCTCCTTTCCCGCCTTGGCGAGCACCTCGCCCATTCGGCGGGCGGAGGGGGTGATCTCCTTCACCCGGTAGAGATCGATCTTGTCTGAGACCTCTTCGGCCAGGTCGACGACCTCGTCAAGTGATGAGGCGAGCGAGTAGATATCTTCCCGTTCGAATGGTGTTACGAACGTCTGGTTGATCAGGTTGTAGATCTCGTGCGTCACGTCATCGCACTCATGTTCGAGCTCGCGGAGGCGTGGGTGCCTCGTTTGGCCCTCCAGCAAACCATTGCGTAGTTGTTCGAGAGATTCATTGACGAGCTCCCCCTGCCTCTTGAATAGGGCGTAGAATCGCCGCTCCTGGGGTACCAGGCTCAACCTCATGACCGCACCTCCGCTAGTGTTGACGTCCCCGACAACCTTAAAGGACGAGCCAGGACCCGATCATTAACCGTTCGCATGCCGAACGTTTACCTCGGCGGCGCACGCTGCGGGAACCGCTCAGGCATTCTCACCGCCGCTCCCAGGCTCTCCCCCTGCCGGAGCGGCTTTTCGTCTGTTGGGCCTGGTGCGATCGTCTGCTAGATTCGGCCGGGATGGCACGGTTCTGGCGACGGCGACCCGCGGACCACGTGCAGGCCGCAAAGCCCGCTCCCGTCACGCCCACCGATACCGTCCAGGCACGTCCAACGCCAGCCGGCATCATCGATCATCTTGAGGAGGGCATTCTTCTATTGAACGGGACTCAGGTCCGCTGGCTCAATGCCGCGGCGCGGATGATGTTCGCCGCCCACGAGCACCCGGTCGGCCGTCCGCTTGTGGAGGTTGTCCGAGACCATCGCATCGACGCGCTCGCACTCCGGGCCCGCGAGTCGGGGCTCGAACAGGCGGCCGAGGTCGAACTGCCGTGGTCGGCCCGCATCTTTCAGGTTCGCGCGGTGCCCCTTCAGGACGGTGACATTGTTCTCCTGGTGCGGGATATGACGCGGCTCCGATATCTAGAAACGGTTCGGCAGCAATTCGTGGCCAATCTCTCCCACGAGATGAGGACGCCGCTGGCTGGCCTCGACCTCGCGGCTCAGACGCTGTCCGCCCAGCTTCCGCCCGGGGGCGACACGCGGCTGTTTATCGACCGCATCAGCCAAGAGGCCAAGCGGCTTGCCGACATTGTTTTCAACCTGAATCAGCTCGCCGCGCTCGACGCTGAGGAGATTTCCGTGGAACGAACCCCGTTCTCGGTGGATTACCTGGTCAGGTCGCTCATCGATCGCTACCAAGCGAGGGCGTCCGCTGGCGAGCTGCTTCTGCGTGCCGAGACCATGGCCGATGGTCTCATCGCGCTCGGCGACCGGGCAAAGACGGACCAGGCACTGCAAAACATCGTGGACAATGCCCTTAAGTTCACCCGCGCAGGAGAGGTGGTTGTGATGGCCCGCTTGGACCGCGACCGAGTGGAGATCGCCATACGCGACACCGGCCCCGGAATTCCTGTCCGTGATATCTCGCGCATCTTCGAACGCTTCTACAAAGTCGACCGTTCGCGAAGCGGCTTGCCGGGCAGCGGCCTAGGTCTCTCGATCGCCCGTCACCTCGTCGAGTTGCAGGGAGGCACCATCGTGGCCGAGAGCAACCCGGGCGCCGGGACAATCGTTCGGGTGCGCCTTCCGCGAGCGCCGTTAACCTCGGCTTAACCGCCCAGCCCCCTTCCCATAAGGAGCGACCGCTAGCCTAATTGATGAGTTCAAAGGGTCGTGTGACCGGCTCGTCACGGAGGAAGAATCGCGAAGATGAAAGGCTCTCCGTTCGCTGTCTTGGGCGGCGCCGTCCTATTGCTTGCTGCCTGCGGCGGCAGCTCGGTGGCCACGAATCCGTCGACCGGTGGCCCAATCGTGCCTCCCGCCGCCTCCCTGACCGGAGCCGGCGCCACGTTCCCTAAGCCGTTCTATGACGCCGCCAACTTTGCCTACAACAAGAAGTTCAGCCAGGTCACGATCAACTACGGCGGTGGCGGCTCGGGTGCGGGCGTCTCGCAGCTGACGAAGAAAACGGTTGACTATGGTGCCAGCGACGTACCGCTGTCGGCGAAGGAAGCCGCGGGCATGGGCGGCAGCGACAAGGTCATCCAGATCGCCAGCACGCTCGGCACGGTATCGGTCGCCTACAATCTCGACGGTGTCGCGGACGGGCAGCTGAAGCTGACGCCCGACACCATTGCCGGCATCTTCCTCGGCAAGATCACTAGGTGGAATGATTCGGCGCTCAAGGCCGACAACGGCAGCGTCAATCTGCCGAACCAGGACATCCGGGTCATCCATCGCTCGGACGGGAGCGGAACGACCTACATCTTCACCGACTATCTTTGCGCGGTCAATGCCGACTGGAAGACCAAAACGGCTGGACCCGGCAAATCCATCACCTGGCCCACCGGCGACGGCGCTCAGGGGAACGCCGGCGTCGCCACCCGCATCACGCAGACACCGGGCGCCATCGGTTACGTCGAGCTCGCCTACGTCCTACAGACCAAGATGAAGCAGGCCGCCCTGAAGAACCGCGACGGCACCTTCGTCATCCCGAGCGCAGCCGGGGCGACGGCCGCCGCCAAATCCATCGTTGGAACGTCGCCGAGCCAGTTCTCTATCGTCAACGCGCCGGGCAAGGACAGCGCGCCGATCAGCGGCTACAGCTGGATCATCCTGTACAAAGATCAGGCTGACAAAGCCAAGGGCACGGCCCTCGTC
Source organism: Candidatus Dormiibacterota bacterium (assembly GCA_030946735.1). Taxonomy (GTDB): domain Bacteria; phylum Chloroflexota; class Dormibacteria; order CF-121; family CF-121; genus CF-13. Next base: position 8,753 of record JALYYE010000335.1, on the reverse strand, counting down.
GACTATCTCTATTGGCTGACGCAGAGCGAAGGTCAGCAGTACGCGATCAATCTCCATTACGCCGCGCTGCCGAGCACTATGGCGTCCTACGATCTCCAGACGCTGAAAGACGTGATCTCCGGAGGGAGAGCCCTCCTTAGCGTTTCGTAATTCCGGATGAGTAAAGGGACTGCTGCACTGGTAGCCCCGCCGCCGCTAGCTGGCACGAGCCGCCGGCGGCGGCTCATTTCCGGTGACCGCATCTTCGAGGCGATTGCCTACGGTGCCGCTGCCCTCATCCTGCTGATTGCGGTCGTTTTCATCATCGCCCTCTTCATCCCGGCGCTGCCCGCCATCACGAAGTTCGGGCTCGGCTTCTTTGTCAGCCGAACCTGGGATCCGGTGAGACTCCAGTTTGGCGCGCTGACCGCGATCTACGGCACCCTGGTCACCTCGGCGATCGCCTTGCTGATCGCCTTCCCGGTTGGCCTGGGCGCCGCCCTCTTCCTCGCCGAGGATGCCCGTCTGCGCTTCCTCCGCGGCCCGCTCTCCTTCGCCATCGAATTGCTGGCGGGCATCCCCAGCGTCGTCATCGGCTTGTGGGCCTTCTTCATCTTGACGCCGTTGATGCGCGACAACGTCGATCCGTTCCTCAACCACACGCTGGGCTTTCTGCCCTTCTTCCGGGGCAGTGCCAGCGGCTATGGCTTCCTCACGGCCGGCGTCGTGCTGGCCATCATGGTGCTCCCCATCATGATCGCCCTCTCGCGCGACGTCATCCGGGCTGTCCCGCGGTCGCTCCGCGAGGCCAGCCTGGCGCTCGGCGCAACCAACGCGGAGACGATCTGGGCGGTCATCCTACCCTACGCGCGCGTGGGCATCACCGGGGCAGTCCTGCTCTCCCTCGGACGCGCGCTGGGCGAAACGATCGCGGTCACGATGGTGATCGGCAACCGGCCTCAGATCACGGCCTCGCTCTTCGCATCGGGCTACACGCTACCGAGCGTGATTGCCAACGAGTTCACCGAGGCGGTCGGCGATGTCTACCTCGGCTCACTCTTTTACCTCGGCGTCGTCCTGGTCCTCATCACGATCGCCGTCAACGTCATCGCCCGGCTCCTGGTGTGGCGGTTTGCCGGGTCGGAGACGGTGGCGCCATGAGCCACCCCTGATGCGCGCCCTGGTCGACCGCCTCGTTGGGGGGCTGATCGTACTCTGCGTCAGCATGGCGGCCATCCCGGTCCTCGTCCTGTTGCTGTTCGTTTTCATCAACGGTTTGCCGGGAATGCTGGCACCCGGGTTCTTCACCGATCCACCGGTTCCCCAGGGCGTTCCAGGTGGTGGGGTTCTCAACGCCATCATTGGGACGCTCGAGATCGTGGGCATCGGTTCGCTGCTGGCGGTCCCCGTCGGCGCCCTGATTGGCATCTTCCTATCGGAGTACGGACGCAACCCGATCGGAAACGCAGTCCGCTTTATCAGCGACGTCTTCACCGGCCTGCCATCGATTGCCTTCGGCATCTTCGGCTACACGGTCGTCGTGCTGACCACCCATCACTTTTCCGCGCTCTCCGCCTCGGTCGCGCTGGCGGTGCTGATGCTCCCGGTGATCCTGCGGGCGACAGAGACTGCGCTGGTCCTGGTGCCCAATTCCCTGCGCGAAGCCGGTCTCGCGCTCGGCGCGCCACGCTGGCGCGTGACCTTGGAGATCGTGGTGCCGGCGGCCCTCGGTGGCATCGTCACCGGGGCGCTGCTGGCGATGGCCCGCGCTGCCGGAGAGACCGCGCCGCTCCTCTTCACCGCCTTCGGCAACGACATTGTCCAAACGAATCCCCTGCAGCCGATGGGCGCGCTTTCGCTCACCATCTTCAGGAACGCGCTCGTTCCCTACCCCAACCTGCAGCAGCAAGCCTGGGGAGCGGCACTCCTCCTGGTCGCCCTCGTCGCGGCCACCAACATCCTGGCGCGAATCTATGTCCGGCGGATCCAGCGCTAGGCCGGCCAATGGGAGAACGATCACAACCGTGAGCATGCAAACCAGGGCCGCGCCATCTCCCGTACGGGACGCCGACGTCGAGATCAAGCTCGACGCGCGGCGCGTCAACTTCTGGTATGGCGATTTCCAGGCGCTCCACGATGCGTCGCTGGCGGTCCAGGCGCGCAAGATCACCGCGCTGATCGGCCCCTCCGGTTGCGGCAAGACGACCTTCCTTCGCATCTTCAACCGGATGCATGACCTGGTCCCCGGGGCGCGGGGTACGGGCGAGGTCTTGCTGGACGGCCACAACGTGCTTTCGCCCGAGACAGACGTCATCAGCCTGCGCCGCCAGGTCGGCATGCTTTTCCAACGGGCCAACCCATTCCCCAAATCGATCTACGACAACGTGGCCTACGGTCCGCACATCCTCGGCTGGCCGAAAGCCCAGATCGACCAGGTCGTCGAGGAGAGCCTGAAGGACACGGGGCTGTGGGAGGAGGTCAAGGATCGGCTGCGGCGGTCGGCGCTCAATCTCTCGGGGGGCCAGCAGCAACGGCTCTGCCTGGCCCGCGCGCTCGCCGTCAGGCCGGAGGTAATCCTCATGGACGAGCCGGCCTCGGCCCTGGATCCCATCGCCACACTTCGGATCGAGGAACTCATGCAAGAACTCAAGAAGCGGTATACGATCGTGATCGTGACGCACAACATGCAGCAGGCCTCTCGCGTTTCCGACTTCACGGCGTTCATGCTGATGAACCAGAAACGCGCGGGGGAGGTGATCGAGTTCGGCCCCACCGACGACATCTTCAACCGCCCCAAGGACGGCCGGACCGAGGATTACATCACCGGCCGATTCGGCTAAGAACGAGGCGTCGTGGCGACTACCCGGACCCTTTTCGATCAGGAGCTTGCCGAGCTGAAGTCGGGCGTCGTCCGCATGGGCAGCATGGTCGAGCAGGCGATCGCCGAGTCGATGCGCGCCCTCGTCGATCGCAACAACGCGCTCGCCAGGGAGGTGATCGCGCGCGACCAGGAGGTCAACGAGCTCCATCGCCAGTTGCGCGAGCGGGCCTTCATGATCATGGCCACCCAGCAGCCGGTGGCGCGCGACCTGCGCCTGATCGTCAGCTTTCAGCACATGGTGCTGGAGCTGGAGCGGATGGGCGACCATGCGGTGGGCATCGCCCGAGCGGCGCTCCGCCTCAACGACATGCCCCAGCTCAAGCCCTATGTCGACCTCCCCAGGATGGCCGAGATCACCGAATCGCAGGTGCACGAGATCCTCGGTGCCGTGATCGAGGCGGACCAGGATCGCGCTCGTGTCATCGCCGAGCGCGATGACGAGGTCGATGCGCTCTATCACAAAATCTGGGACGAGCTGGTTCGTTTCATGGTGCAAGACCCGGCCAACATCGAGCGTGCGGCGATCCTGCTCTTCCTCGCCAAAGACCTGGAGCGGATCGCCGACCGCGTCACCAACATCGCCGAAGACGTCGTCTTCCTGCACACGGGACGGATCGTGGAGCTCAGTTAGCATGCCCAAGCGCATCCTTGTCATCGAGGATGACGCGACCATCCGGGACACGCTGACCTTCAACCTCAAGAAAGAGGGATACGTGGTGACGACTGCCCAGGACGGCGCGGACGGTGTGGCCAAAGCCCGCAGCTCGCGCCCGGACCTCATCCTGCTGGACTTGATGCTTCCCGAGCTGAACGGGCTCGAAGTCTGCCGCATCCTCCGCCAGGAGGGCAATGTCCCGATCATCATGCTGACCGCCAAGGAAGGCGAGGTCGACAAGGTGATCGGCTTGCAGCTGGGCGCCGACGACTACATCACCAAGCCTTTCTCGCTGCGCGAGCTGTTTGCCCGAATGACCGCGGTGCTTCGCCGCAGCGAGCAGCGGGATGTCCGTCCTGAGGTCGAAGAGGATCGCCTCGGCCGGCTGCGCATCGATCGCGCCGGACGGCGGGCGATGGTCGACGACAGTGAGCTCAAGCTGACCCCGAAAGAGTGGGAGCTGCTCGCCTACCTTGTGCGCCGCCCGGGTCGCGTCTTCACCCGCGAGATCTTGCTCGAGCAGGTCTGGGGCTACAACTACCTTGGCGACCGCAAGACGGTCGATGTGCATATCCGCTGGCTGCGGGAAAAGCTGGGCCGCTTCGGCAAGCTCGGTTTCGAGATCGTCACAGTGCGCGGCGCCGGCTACCGGCTCGATCCGGTGCGTGAGTCGGCCGCCGAGGGCGAACGCGCGGCCGGCGCCGGCGCCGGCTAGACCGCGCCCGGGGTCGTCCCGCACCCTGCAACTGCGGGGTTCGGTGCGCCTTCTACTGCTTATTGCAACAAGCGGTCAGGGCTGCTGACGTGGGTTGACGAACGCGTCGTGGATAACACTCCCGGCCAGTGCGATGCCGATGCCGGCGCCGACGCCGGCCACCAGGAAGGCGAGCCAGTCGCCCGCCAGGTGCAGGTGCAGATACAGCCCACCCAGCAGCAGAACGAGCGCCAGCAGCAGCCAGGTCAGCCGATCCACGACGGGCGGTTAGCCTCGACCCATGTCAGCCGCCGTTGGCGCCGCCGCCACCCAGGCCGCCAAATCCTCCGGACCCGGCCGGCACGATGTTGATGCTGTTGGCCTTGACGCTGCCGTCCGCCTGGCGCGTGCCAGTGACGGTCACCGTCTCACTCTCCTGCAGGTCCGAGGCCTGGCCCACGACCGTCTTGCGCACGATCACGCTCGGGTCGAAGGTGACCTTGACGTCGGTGTTGCATCGCGTGTCATGGATGGTGAGGCTGTTGCCGGTGAGGTTGACGATGGTGCCCGTCGCACCGCGGCGCGCAACGCCGGAGGCGCTGGCCGCCGGGCTCGGACAGGCGCCCGTTCCGCGGCCCCCGCCGAGGCCGTTCCCCGCGGTCCGCGCGCCGGTCGTGGCAGCGGCGGCGGCCGTCGTGCCGCCACCGCCCACCTTGTAACCGCCGTAGAAACCGCCGAGTAAGCCGATGATGACGACGAGCGCCGCGATGGGAAGCTTGATCATTGCTGACCTCCTGGGGATTCACTCGTAACGCAGGGCTTCAATCGGGCGAAGCCGTGCGGCGCGGTTTGCGGGATAGAGACCGAAGAACAGGCCGATACCGACGGAGATGCCGAACGCCAGAAAGACGGATGGCGTGGAAATGACGGGGGTGGGTAGCGACGACACCGCCAGCGGCAGGATGCGGGCGAGGCCGAAGCCAATCAGGATCCCCAGCGCGCCGCCGAGGCCTGAGAGGAACATCGATTCGATCAGGAATTGCAAGAGGATGTCCTGACGGCGCGCCCCGATCGCCTTGCGAATACCGATCTCGCGCGTCCGCTCGGTGACGGTCACGAGCATGATGTTCATGATTCCGATGCCGCCGACCACGAGCGAAATGCCGGCGATCGCCCCCAGCATCAGGGTGAGCACTCCGGTCGTCTGCGAGGCGCTGTTGAGGACGTCCTGCTGGCTCAAGATTTGGAAATCGGCCTGCGTCGGGTCCGAAATATGATGCCGGTCGAGCAACACCTGCGTCACCTCGGTGTTGGCTGCCGCCGTCGCCTCCGCGCTGACCGCCTGGACGTAGATCTGCTGCACGTTGCGTCCGCGGCCGCCGAGCAGGTAGTTCCAGGCTGAGGTGATCGGCACCACGACCACGTCGTCCTGGTTGTTGAAGCCCCCGGACGAACCTTTTGGCGCGAAGACGCCGACGATGCGGAAGTTCTGCCTGTTGATCTTCATCACCTGGCCGATCGGGTCGCTCCCGCTGAAGAGATTGGTCGCGACCGTCGGCCCGATGACCGCCACCTTGCTCGAGGCCTCGACGTCGCCGCTGCTGAAGAACTGCCCGCTCGCCAGCGGGTAGTTGCGCACCGAAGGGAAGTCCTGGGTCGTGCCGGTGAGGGTGCTGTTCCAGTTCTGATTGCCGTAGGTGAGCTGGGCCCGGCCACCCGCGCTCGGAATCGCGGTCACCACGTCCGGCGACGCTTGCCGGTTGGCGATTGCCTTGACATCATCGAGTGTCAGGCTCGACCCAGTTCCAAATCCCTGCTGGATGCCCCCCGCGCTTCTCGCGTTCGAGGGAAAGACCGTCAGCAAGTTGGAGCCCAGTGATTGGATCTGCCGCTGGACGGCGAGGGAGGCGCCGTTGCCAACCCCGACCAGCAGGATGACGGCGGAGACGCCGATCAGGATGCCGAGCATCGTGAGGCCGGATCGGAGCCGGTTGGCGAGCAGCCCATTCAACGCCAGCCGGAGGCCCTCGAGGATGCTCATCGCGACATCTCCACTGGAACGGTTGTGTGCTGTTCATCGCTGACGATCATGCCGTCGCGCAGTCGCACCACGCGTTGCGCGAAGGCCGCGATATCGAGCTCGTGCGTGATCAGCACGATGGTGCGCCCCTGCTGGTTGAGGTCGCGGAGCAGCTTCATGATTTCGAGGCTCGATTCGCTGTCGAGGTTCCCGGTCGGTTCGTCGGCGAGCAGGATCGCCGGGTCGGTGACCAGGGCGCGCGCCACGGCAACCCGCTGCTGCTGCCCGCCCGAGAGCTCGTTAGGGAGGTGGCTGGCGCGCTCCTGCAGCCCCACCGATTCAAGGGCCGCCATCGCCCGTTCACGCCGCTGCTGGTTGTCGCCGGCGTAAATCAACGGCATCTCGACGTTGTGGACGGCGCTCGCGCGCGGAATCAGGTTGAACGACTGGAAGACGAAGCCGATCTTCCGGTTGCGGATCCAGGCGAGTTGATCGTCGGTCAGGGCCGAGACGTCGTAGCCGTCGAGGATGTACCGGCCGGCGGACGGCTGGTCGAGGCAGCCGATGAGGTTCATCAGGGTGCTCTTGCCTGAACCCGAGGGGCCCATGATGGCGACGAACTCGCCCTCCGGGATGTGAAGGGAAAGGCCTTTGAGCGCCGGAACCTCCACCTCGCCGGCGCGGTAGACCTTGGTGATTCCCTCGAGGGTGATCACCCGCCGCCGCCCCTGACGACGCCTCCGCCGCCGAAACCACCGCCGCCGCGGATCAGGTTGCCACCGTTCGTTGTGCTTCCGGCCGATGAGCGGAGCGCCGGCAGCACCACGATGTCGCCCTCGTTGAGGCCGGCCTTGATCTCGGTATTGGTGTCGCCGACGATGCCGGTGATGACCTCGGTCGGTACCTGCTGGCCTTTCGAGAGGACAGTGACCGTCGTGGTCCCACCGGTAGTGCGCACCGCGGCGTTCGGGACGCGCACCGCACTGTCGGCCTGGGCGACCGTGACCGAGGCATTCACGGTCATGCCCTCGCGTAGCCGCGGATCAGTGCGATTGAGCACGAAGCTGACGTAGTAATCGACGACGTTCGAGACCACGGTCGCACTCGGGCTGATCGTGAGCACATGTCCCGAAATGGTCAGGTTCGGGATGGCGTCGAAGGTCAGGCTGGTGGTCTGGTTGGCCGCCAGGCGGGCAGCATCCGTCTCCGCGAATGGCATCACGGCGACGAAACTGCTGTTGTCGTCGATCACGATGAAGCCGGCTGAGGAACCCGACCCGGTTCCGCTGGAGGGCTGCGGGGCCAGGGTCCCTGGTGCCTGGGCGGTTCCACCCCCCGTGGTCTCTCCCGGGACGCCGTTGATGCTGATCACCACGCCGGAGGTCGAGGCGGTGAGGGTGGTCTGATTCACGGCGAGCTGAGCCGCTTGCAGCTGGGCCTGGGCAGACGCGACTTGCGCCTCGCTGGAGGCCAGCGCGTTTGGTTTGACCTGGGTCTGTACCGCCAGGTTGTCGCGGGAGGATGTGATCTGCTGCGACGCCGAATTGATTCGAGACTGGCCGCTGATCGTATCCATGTTTTGCTTGCTCTTGTCGTTGGCGAGCTGGGCCTGCTCCTGGCTACACTGGGCACCGTTCGGGCAGTCGGCGTTCACCTTGGCCTGGTCATTGGCGACCGTCGTCGCATCGGCCTGATTGGTGGCGTTCACGGACGCCACGGTGTCGTTGTAGTTCTGCTGGGCTGCGCTCAACTGGTGCTGGAGTTGCGCGCTCTGCGCGGCGGTCACGGGGGACTGGGTCGCCTGCAGGTTGGCCTGGGCGGATGCGAGGGACGCCTGTGCCTGGGCGAGCGCGGCCTGCTGCGTGGACGAGTCGACCCGGGCCAGCACCTGGCCCGTGGTTACCCTGTCGCCGACCTTGGCGTCGACTTCGGTCAAGATCCCGGCCTGCCTGAAGCTTACGTTCATGCGGCCGGCCGGGAGAAGGGAGCCGGTGCCGCTGACGACAGACGTGACGGTGCCGCGGTCTGCGGTTGCGGTGCGAATGGTCGCGGCGGCTGGCTGGGCGAAGACGGTATCGCGGGCGATCAGGCCGACGAGGAGAACGGCGACCAGCCCCAGCCCGACCAGCCAGGCGCGCATGCCGGAAAGCCAGGCACTGCGGCGGATTTGCGGAAGCGGCTTCAGCGTCGGCGCTTGCCGCATCAGACTGTCCCCACCCACTTGCTGTGGATCATTGAATGCCCCTTTAGGGAGTCGCTGACGGTTGCGCCTGGAAATTCCCCAGCGTGACTCCTATGGAAATGTGCTGCCCATTCCGCGTCACCGAGAGCGTGACGTGGTCGCCGACTTTCTTGGTGTCGAGGTACTGTGTGAGTTGCTCGATGGTCGTGATCGCGTGGCCGTCGATGGCGGTGATCACGTCATCGTTGGCCGAGGCCTGCCCGTCCGCTTGCAGCCCCGCCTTGGCGGAGGGCCCACCCGGCACGACCTGGATGACCAGCACACCCGACTTCTGGCTCAGGC
>JALYYE010000337.1 GCA_030946735.1 Candidatus Dormiibacterota bacterium | reverse complement strand
CCCTTCCCTAACGATCGTTCGATCGACAATATGAACTGGTCGGTATGATGCTGTCAAGGGAAGGGCGTGATGAGGAACGTCGACCGGGCAACGCTGAGTGGCAATCTGCGGATCGACCAGGTCCTCGAATCCGCGACTCGGCTCTTCACGGAGAAGGGCTACGAGGCCGCCAGCGTCCGTGATCTCGCGGCCTCATTAGAGATGCGGCCGTCGTCCCTCTATCATCACTTCCCCGGAAAGCAGCACATCCTTTTCGCAATCTGCATGCGGATGCAGACGGACTTCAACGCGCAGGTGATGCCCGAGTTGATCGCCAACCGCCCGCCCGACGAGGCGATTGCGTCCGCCGTTCGCCAGCACGTCCTCTTCGGGCACCGGCGGAAGGGCGAGGTGCTCGTGAACATCCGCGAGCGCCGCAGTCTGCCGGCGGAGCAGCTCGCCCAGGTCAACGGTCTGCGGAGGGAGTACCGCGATACGATGGCCCGGGTGATCGAAGTCGGTTGCGAGTGCGGCGTTTTTCGGTTGGGGGATCCCAAGCTCGCGGCGATGGCGATCGTCGACATGATCAACGGCTTGCCCCATTGGTTCAAACCGCGCGGCCAGGAAGATCTCGAGCGGGTGGCTGACCTCTATGCGCGCGCCGCGCTGGCCTTGCTTCGGGGCTGGGACACGACCAGGGCGATCTGAGCCGCGGCGTCCTTGACTTGCCCAGCGCGGGCGCATACTGTCTGATCGAACGTTCGTTAGGGAGAGGAGAGGGTGGGAGAGCTTTCGCGGCCGACCCTTGAGGTCGTTGACCTCACCGTTCGCTTCGGGGGAATCCTGGCGCTGGATCAGGTCTCCTTCCGTATCGATCCGGGTGAAGTCGTCGCCATCATCGGACCGAACGGCGCCGGCAAAACAACGCTCTTCAACGCCGTCTGCGGATTCGTCCGTCCGGATTCTGGCCGGATCAATTACCGTGGCGAGCCGCTGCTCGGCACAGCACCCCATCGCCTCGCGCGGCTGGGCATTGCCCGCACCCTCCAGGGTCTCGGACTCTGGCCCGGACTTACGGTTCAGGAAAATGTCGTGGCCGGGTCGAGGGTACGCCCGGGCCTGCTTTCCTCGCTACTTGCCCTGCCAAGCTCGGATCGGATGGAGTCCGAGCTCGCTGCGAAGTCCCGCGATATCCTCGATCGGCTCGGCATCGCCGGCCACGCGAGCGCCTACCCCGGAACGCTGCCGTATGGGGTGCAAAAACGGGTCATCATTGCTCGGGCCCTCATGGCGGAGCCTTCATTGCTGCTGTTGGACGAGCCCGTCAGCGGACTTTCTGCTCAGGACATCGACGATCTCGCCCAGCTGATCGCGCGGCTCCGCACCCGGATGTGCGTCGCTGTCGTCGAGCACCACCTTGATTTCGTGATGGCGATTTCCGACCGCGTCATCGTGCTCAACGTCGGCAGCGTGATCGCGTCGGGGACACCCAAGGAGATCCGCGCCGATCCCCAGGTGGCGACAGCCTATCTCGGCGAGAATGTCACCGCGCCGGAGGCGTCTTCCGATGCTTGAGGTCATCGACCTGACGGTCGCCTACGGTCCGGTTGTGGCGTTGCACGGTGTTTCCCTGACAGTGCCTGACGGATCGATGACGGCGGTGCTCGGAGCCAACGGGGCTGGCAAGACCACCCTGGTTCGGACGATCTCGGGTCTGACGCGACCGCGCGGCGGGTCGGTGCGTCTGGATGGTCGTGACATCACGCGCCTGGCCCCCGAGGACATCGCGCGCCTGGGGGTCGCCCACGTGCCGCAGGGCCAGGGCGTGCTCGCCGAGCTGACGGTGGACGAAAACCTCCGGCTCGGCGGGCTGTGGCGACGCGATCCCAAGGGCCAGCGCGACGCGCTGGGCGAGGCCTACGAGCTCTTCCCCCCGCTGGCCAGCCGGCGGCACGTGGCGGCCTTCAGCCTTTCTGGAGGCGAACGGCAAATGCTGTCGGTGGGTCGCGCGCTCGTCGCGCGCGCGCGTGTGCTCCTCCTCGATGAACCGTCGCTTGGCCTGGCCCGGCTGGTGCTCGTCCAGATCATGGCTCGGATCAAGACACTGGTCAAAGACCGCGGACTGACCGTCCTGCTGATCGAACAGAACGCCAAGAGCGCGCTGTCGGTTGCCGACGAAGGCATCGTCCTCCACCTCGGGAAGGTCGTGGCCCGGGGCCGAGCCCACGAGCTCTTGAGCGAGGAGGGACTTCGTCATGCCTACCTTGGTTTCTGAGTCATGACCCGGTTCTTCGTCCTCACGTTGAACGGCCTTACCCAGGGCGCGATCTACGCCGCCATGGCGCTCGCCCTGGTGATGATCTGGCGGGCAACGAAGGTCATCAACTTCGCCCAGGGGGCGATGGCGATGTTCACGACCTACCTTGCGCTCCTTGCCATCGAGCACGGTGCGCCCTACTGGGTGGGCTTCTTGGTTGCCCTCGTGAGCGGGCTGCTGATTGGCGCGGTGGTCGAGCGCGTGATCGTTCGTCCCGTCGAGTCGGCGCCTCCGCTCAACGTGGTCATCCTCGCGTTGGGGCTGCTTCTTTTCCTCGAGGCCCTGGCTCCGATGCTCTTCGGTGGCCAGATCCGATCGTTCCCTCCGGCCTTCTCCATAGTCGGCCTGCGTTTCGGGACGTCGCAGGTCGCCTTCTCGCCGTTCGATCTCTTTACCCTGGGCAGCGTCCTCGCCGTCATGGTCCTGCTCTGGGTGCTCTTCCAGAAAACCAACCTGGGCCTGCGCATGCGCGCCTCGGCCTTCAACCCCGAAGTCTCTCGCCTGCTCGGTATCCGGGTCGGACGAATGCTCACGCTGGGATGGGCGCTCGCGTCGCTGGTCGGGGCGCTCGCCGGGGTGCTGATTGCCCCCTCGTTGCTGCTCTATCCGACGTTTATGGACGACATTCTGGTCTTCGGTTTCACCGGGGCCGTTCTCGGGGGACTCGACAGCGCCGCGGGGGCGGTCATCGGCGGGCTGGTGATGGGGTTTGCCCTCAGTTACGTCGGCGGCTACTTCGGCTCCGACCTCGACACCGTCGGGGCGCTGGTCATCCTCATCGCGGTGCTGATGGTGAGGCCAACCGGCCTCTTCTCCTTGCAGCGGGTCCGACAGGTCTGAGATGCTCGCCGTCCAGTCGCGCTTCGATCGCATTGGCGGCCCAACGCTCCGCCGTCACCTTCTGCTCGCGCTGGGGGCGGCCGTTGTGCTGTTTTTGCTCAGCTCGCAGATCGGGGCGTACGACGATTACAACCTGACCGCGGTCGCCATCTTCGCAATCGCCGCGGCCGGGCTCAACCTGCTGACGGGGCTGAATGGCCAGCTGTCGCTGGGGCACGGAGCGTTGATGGCCATCGGCGCGTACACCGCTTCGTTAGTGCTCAAGGAGTACCACCAGTTACCCGTGATCGTGGTCCTGCTGATCGCGGTGTTGAGCACGGGGATCATTGGCATCGCGTTCGGGTTTGCCGCGGCTCGCCTTCGCGGGCCCTACCTCGCGGGTGCGACGCTTACCCTGGCGGTGGCCCTCCCGCAGGTGGCGACCCGTTACAAGAGCATCTTCGGCGGCGAGTCGGGTCTGACGGTCGCGCCGTCGTCGCCCCCCGATTGGCTGGGAGCCGACTTTCCGCCGGAGCGCTGGCTCGCGTGGATCGCGCTCGCCGCCGCCGTCCTGACGATGTTCCTGCTGGCCAACCTGCTGCGTAGCGCTCCCGGGCGCGCCTTCAGAGCCGTGCGCGACAACGAAGCGGCCGCGGCCCTCTCTGGCATCGACGTCGCGCGCACGCAGGTGCTCGCGTTCGTCATCAGCGCGGCGTGCGCGGGACTCGCGGGCGCGCTCCTCGCATACTGGTCAGGGATCACCGCGCCGGCTGGATTCACGCTCGCCCTTTCGCTGCAATTGCTCACAGCGATCGTCATCGGGGGGTTGGGCAGCCTTGCCGGCGCCGTGTGGGGCTCAATCGTCTTGGTCTTCGTCCCGCTGCTCACCAGCGGCATGGCGAGCAGGTTGAGCCTTCCGAGTTCCGTCGCCGACAACCTGCCGCTCGCGATTTACGGCGGCATCCTCGTGATCGCCATGCTCGTGGCTCCACACGGCATCCAGGGCGCGCTTCGGAGAATTCTTGCGATCGGCCGGGCTCGCTGGGGACGCGCCCCGGGAGGTGGGCAAAAGGGGGTGGTGGATTGGGACGATCCCGCACCAGATACCTAGTCGAAGGACCTGGCAACCCGCATAAAGGAAGGAGGTTCGATTGAAAAGTGTGATGGGCGGCAACGCCTTAAGGATTAGAGCGATCGCGATCGTCTGTCTTACGGGGCTGCTCGCCGCCTGCGGCACAAGCGGCGATAACACCTCCGGCACCAACACGGCGTCCGCGCCGGGCATCACGGCGACGACGATCACGATTGGGAGCACGCAACCGCTGACCGGGCGAGCGGCGCCTGGCTATTCGGAGATCTCTCCCAGCTCGAACGCTTACTTTAATTACGTGAACGCCCACGGCGGAATCTATGGGCGCAAGATCACGTACTACTACTACGACGACGGCTACAACCCGACCAACACCGCAAGCCTGACGCGCAAGCTGATCCTGGAAGACAAGGTCTTCGCCCTCTTCAGCGCCCTGGGAACTCCGACGCATCTCGCGGCCGTCGATTACATCAACTCCCAGAAAGTGCCTGATGTGTTCGTATCCACCGGCTGCAACTGCTGGAACGATGTCGCCAATCACCCCTACACCTTCGGCTGGCAGCCCGACTACACCATCGAGGGCAAGATTCTCGGCCAGTACATCCAGCAGAATCTCAGCGGCAAGAAGGTCGGGTATTTCTTCCAGAACGACGAGTTCGGTCTCGATGGCGTGAAGGGTCTCGATGCCCAGCTGGGCGCGTCGTCAGTCCCGGCTGCGGCACGGCAGAACTACGTCCCGACCAACACGACTATCGGGCCGCAGATCGCCGCCCTGCAAGCCTCCGGTGCGCAGGTCGTCGTCTCCTATTCGATTCCGGCCTTCACCGCGCTGGCGCTGCTGGGCGCGGCCAAGATCGGCTACCATCCGATCTGGGTGGTGGCCAACGTGGGCTCCGACGTCCCAACCCTGACCGGCCTGCTGAAGAACTTCTCGAAGGGCGCGGCCGGGGTACAGTTGCTCGGCGGCATCGTCACCGACACGTACCTCCCGCTGACGGGCGACAGCGCGAATCCGTGGATCAGCTTGTTCAAGGGGATCCACGACCAGTACGTCTCGAACCTGCCCTGGGATGGCAACGTCGTCTACGGCATGGCGCAGGCCTACACCTTCGTGCAGGCTGTCAAGGCGGCGGGCCGCAATCCGACGCGAGCCAGCTTCGTGAAGTCGCTCGAGACGAACAGGCTGAGCGGCGGTCCGGG
>JALYYE010000321.1 GCA_030946735.1 Candidatus Dormiibacterota bacterium | reverse complement strand
GAACGCCGCCTCGTCCCCGGCAACCGCCCGTAGCCGCAACGGCTCGTCAGCCGGCAGGCTCAATGCGTACGCCACACCCAATAAGACACTTGCCGGCGGCCGGGAGTTGCATCACGAACCAAACTGGGTGGGCGCAGAACTCAAAAACTGGGCACCCAGGACGTCCAATGACGCCCCGCATCGCGCGTGTGCCAGAGCGCGCCGGCAGGACCGTAGGCCCAGAGCTCCGAGGGACCTATCGCGAGAAAGGCTGCGTCGATTCCTGGGGACTGATATTTCGTCCAGGTCTGGCCGCCGTCCTGGGTGGCCAGATAAATGGTCTGGTCGCTCTGGCACGTGAGCCAGATGGTCGCCGGGGCCGCAGCGCTTACTGAAAAGCAGGCGAACGGAAGGTTCTGGGTTGCCCAGTGACGACCGTCGTCACGGCTGATCGCGATCGATTGCTGGGCAGGTCCACACCCCGCCCAACCAGTGGCGGCGGCGAGGCCCTTCACGGCGCTAATTCCAGTCGTATACCGCGCCAGCGTCGTTTGTCGCGTCCAGGTTAAGCCGCCATCCGCCGTCGTTAGGACCGCTGCCGATCCTTGCGGGACGCCCGGCTGCGGCTTGACGCACTCTTGGTTGCCAACGATGGCGACACCATTCCGGTTGTCACTGAAGGCGACGGCCGTGGCAGTGTTGGTCGGATCATCAGTTGGCAGCGTGACGGGCGCCCAGTCACGTCCGCCGCTCTGACTAACCCGAAGCGCGGTCCCCTCCACAACAACGACCAGACTGGGGGACTCGACGAGGATTGTTGGTGGGCCTCCACTGACGGGCGGCCCCGACCCCAGAATCGGCGGGTTGAACGGCAGCCAGGTCTGGCCGCCATCGCGGCTGGTCCAGGCACCGGTGGCGGTGTGAGCCACCATCCATTCTTGGGAGCCGACTAGGCTATCGATCGCAAGAGCCCCGGGCCGCACCATTCCCTGCCAGTTGGCCCCGCCGTCGGTGCTATGCCACAGGATTCCGGCCGTCAGGCTTTGGCCATCGATCGTCCACGCTTCCGTCGGACTGGTGGGGCTTAGCTGAACGGCAGCCTGCCCGGTCATCTGCCAACTCAGTCCGCCGTCACCGGTGAGCATGACGGCGCCTCCGCACGGCCCGTTCTGTCCCTCGCTGCAGCCGCCGTTGGCCGCCCAGCCATGGGTTGCGTCGACGAAGTGGAGCCGGACGATGGGATTGCTCCGGTCCGCGTCGGGTGACTGGTAGCGAATCGACCAGGTATGGCCGCCGTCGTTGGTGGCGAGCAGACCGCGCCAGGGTCGCTCCTCGTACTTCGCCAGGTGTCCGCCGGCCGCAAAGCCATGAAGGCGGTCCGAGAAGTCAACCGCATAGAGGAAGAAGGGCACTTGCGATCCAGCCACCGCGATCCACGATTGGCCTGCGTCGGTGCTGGTCCAGAGTTGGCCACCGCTCGATTGCCCTACCGGAGCGGAGCTGAAGCCCGTGGCAAAAGCGTGCGTTGAACTCGGGAATGTCAGGCCACCGGTCGGAATCCAGTTCTGTAGCGCCACCTGCGACCAGCTTTGACCGCCATCCGTCGTGCGAATCATGACGGCGGGGGCGCCGGCCGATTGCGCGTCCGGGTCAGGAACGCCAATGCCGATGGTCGCGGTCGCAAACACGAACTGTAGCGAGCCCCAGCTTGAGGCGATCGACGCCGGGACCCGCGGGGTGATCGCACTCCAGGTCGCTCCAGCATCAGTGGTGCGCAACCAGAGCGGCTGGCCGGTCGAGGTCGTGGTGGACGAGGTATCGAACTGACGGCCAGCGGCGAAGCCGACCGGATGACTCTGGAATCCAACCCAGCTGACAAAGGCTCCCGGTAGAGCCCAGGCTGTCGTCCAGGTCTTACCGCCGTCGGTGGTTCGTTCAATGCCGCCCGGCTCAGGCAGGTAGATCCCCCCGCTATTGCTGCCAAACGGCTGTCCGCCTCGGGCCACGAAGCCGGTGCTGCCGTCCAGGAAGGCGACCGATCGCTGACCCGCGTTGGGTCTCTTCGACGACGGCATGGCGATCGGCGGGAAGGTCAGGTCGGCCGTCCGGACGACTCGCGCCGAAGCCGGCAGAGCCGGCTGTTTCACCACACTGCTGGTCGAACCATTGGTAACGCAGGCACCCAGCGGCAGGGCCAGCACAAGCGACGTGGCGATAAGGCGTACGGCGGCGCCAAGCCCGAGTGACATTCGGCTGCAGGCTGGGCTCATCCTTACGCTATGACGGTCGAAGACCGCAAAGGTTACGGAGAAGGCGCGGCGGCCATCTCTTCTGAGTCTGCCGTAGCCGCCAAGAGCCGGTGTAACGAACGCCGGGGCTGTCCGTTGTGGGGATAAGAACATGAAAGGGGGCCGGATCTGGACGCAGCCAATCGCAGCTGGTTCGAGCCGCTAGCCCGGACGCTGGAGCGGCCCGCGTACCACTTTGCCGTGATGCTGGTTCAGAATCGGGCAACCGCCGAGGAGCTGGTGCAGGAAGCCTTCGCCAGGGTATGGGCCTCGCCCAACACACCCTCGGCCGAACCGGACTTTCGCCGCTGGCTCTACCGCGCCATCACCAATCTCGCCCGGGATCACCACCGGCGCCGCGTTATCGAGGCCAAGGTCATGTTCTGGAACCCGCCGGCGACCGACCCGATCGACGAAGTCGTGCACCGAGCCGAAGACCGTGAGCTGCTCCGCGCGGTACTCGCCCTCCCGTTCAAGGACCGCCACGCGATCTACCTTCATTACTTTGATGGCCTGACCTTTGCCGAGGTCGGCAACGTGCTCGGCGTCAGCGAAATCGCGGCCCGCGTGCGCGTCCACCGCGCCGTCCAACGACTGCGCGGCCGGCTTGCGCCGGGTTCTGTCACCAGGGAGGTGCCCGCATGAGCGGTCCTGACGTCGAACTGGAGGAACGTCTCCGCGGGCTGGCGTCAGCCTACAAGGACGGCATCGAGCCGCCTGACACGCTCCATGTCAACGTGATGGCGTCAACCATTGCGCCGCGGCCACCGGCTAAGGGGCACTCGATGTTTCGCGAGCTCTCGCTTGCGGCTGCGCTGATCGCCTTCGTCGCGCTCGTGGCCTTCGGTTTCTCGCGGCTACACAGCCTCACGCCCGGTCCGATCAGACATTCACCGTCACCGTCGCCCGCAGCTCGCGTGATTCCGTGGTACCCGACGCAGGCCACTCCACTAAAGTTGCAGTCCCCCAAAACGCTAACGGCAGGTGACGCGGCGCAGGATGTTCGGCAGACCGTGACCGATGTGACGCCGCTGCTGCTGCCGAGCGCGATCCCCGCAGGCTTGCAGGCTCAGCTCTACGACAACAATGCCGGTTTCAGCGTCGTTTATCAGGCGGCCGATGGCCGCAAGATCATGTTTTCGATCGTGGTCCCGAACCCCGCCCCGGGGGGCGCGAACGTTCGCCAGTCACGCCCCGTGTTTCGTGGCGTGCGAGCTGACTATCAAGTGGATGACGCGACCCTGCCGAAGAGCCACCGCTGGTTGATGTGGAACGAGCCGGGTACCTGGCTCATCGACCAGCCTGGCGTTCCCTACTTCCTCACGACCGAAGGCTTCACGGAAGCCGAGTTCTGGACGATTGCCAACTCCATCGGCCCGATCCCGGCTCCCGCGACGCCGCCTGCTGCGCCGCCCGCTCTGCGCGTCACCCTTGCGGCTGTTCCCGACACCCTCGTCGGCGGCCAAACGCTTCGATTCACGGTGACGATTACGAACGACTCGGGAGCGCCGCTCTGGTCCGAGACCTGCCCCGACTATGAGGAGGGCTTCACGCCGGGCGGACTCGAATCGTACGCGCTGAACTGCGCACCGTTGGGACGCCTCGAGGCCGGGGCTAGCGCAACCTTCGCCATGGAGTTCACGGTTCGACCGTGGCCGAAGACCCCGACAGGCCAACAAAAATTCATGTGGCGACTCCATGGGGCCTACGCGGGCGGCTCCGCGAGCAAGGTGGTTACGGTAAGCGCGTCGTAAGAAACTGCCACTTTTCCGATAACGCCGCTGTCATTTCCAGCCAAGGCGTGGCCGGTTGACTAAAGGCCGACCCGCCTGCAAAATGACGCGGCCCCCATGGATCACCTTCTCTCCATTGCCTCCATCCTGGCCACAGCGGGCTCCCTCCTGGCAAACCAGGCGGCCCCGATCGCTTACACACCCGGATCAACCGGGCATGACATCAGCTTTCCGCAGTGCGGCGGAGCCTATCCCGCGGGTGCATTCGGCATCGTCGGCGTCAACGGCGGCTACCCCTTCGTGCACTACAACCCGTGCCTTGCCGATGAATACGCTCACACGCCAAAAGCCGCCCTCTACATCAATACCGGCTACGACCCGCTCTACACGCAGGTGGACGGCCGGCACACCATCCCCGAGTGCCGGACGAGCTCGGCCGTTATCAAAGGCTCGGCCGATCAAAGAGCGGCCTGGGCGGTGGGCTGCAGCGAGGCCTCGCGCTCGATGGCCTTCGCCGCATCACAGGGGGTGACCAAGCCAGGTGGCTGGTGGCTCGACGTCGAGACCGAGAACAACTGGTCATCGACCGATCTGAGCCTGAACCAGTACACCATCCAGGGGATCGTCGACACCTTTTATCGGACGTCTTCAGTGGCGGTCGGTATCTACTCGACCGGGTACCAATGGGGCAAGATCACCGGCGGCCTGCCCGTGTCTGGCGTCAAGGCGAACTGGGTTGCCACCGGCAGTCTTTCGGCGGAGGGAGCACGCGCCGGCTGCGGCACCGGCTTCTCGGGGGCGCCCGTCTGGCTGGTGCAGTACATCCTGGGTGGCTTCGATACGAACTACGTGTGCTGATCCCCCATAAGTACGGCTGCTGCCCCCTATAGGCATTTCGACCTAGCCGCCGCGAAACCCGTACCCTTTGTACAGCTCAGTCCGTTGACCGAGCTGGAAGGGGCCCTGTCTACGACTCCCTCTCATCAAATTTCAATCTTGAATAGCGCATGATTCGTTCGAGCTAATGGCTGGTCAAGGGCCTGCAAGGCGTCGGCGTGCGTCCCGTTTGCATCCTGTGCGCATAGTGGTGCTGACTCTGTTCTGCCTTCTGCTGTCGGGGACAGCGGGCGCCGCCGCCTATTTCTTCCCGGTCGTCGTCGCCGGCGTGGGTCAGACCGGCCAGACGGTGGTCGTACCGCCGAGCCGCAGCCCGGGCGTGAAGGCCACATCCGCGCCGTCGGCCGCCCCCGGTGCCCCCTTCACGGTGCTGCTGCTGGGGTCGGACGACGATGGCAAGAACAAAAACCCGTTGACCCAGTCGATGATCCTCGTGCGGGTCGAGCCGGCGACCAAACACGTCACCATGCTCTCCATCCCGCGCGACCTGTGGGTACCGCTGTCGACCGGCGGTAGTGCCAAGATCGACGCCGCCTACGCATACGGCGGCGCAGCCGCCGCCATCGCCACCGTCGAGCGGAACTTCCACGTTCATATCGACGAGTACGCCTGGGTCGGGCTCAAGGGTTTGATCAAGCTCATCGATCGTCTCGGCGGCGTCGACCTGCTGATTACCAACCCCGTGCTCGACGACGCCTATCCGAACGACATCGACGGGGGATTCCTGTACGACTACAAGCGTGTCGCCGTCCTGCCGGGCGCGCAACACCTGGATGGGAGTCGTGCGCTCCAATACGTCAGGTCGCGGCACAACGACGTCAATGGGGACTTCGGCCGGTCGGCCAGGCAGCAGCAGGTGCTACTCGCGATCAAAGCCAAAGCCAGCACGCTGAACGCGGCGGACCTACCGGATATCGTCGCCACGCTCAAGGACAACTTCAAGACCAGCATGGGGCTGGACCGGGTGCGGAGCTTGCTTGGCGTCGCGACGGCCTTCGACCTCGCCAACGTCAAACAAGTCGTCCTCTACGTTCCGCTCTACACGAGCTACGGACAGATCAGCGGACAGAGCGTCATTCTTCCCCACTGGTCGGAGATCCTGGCGGCGACGAAGGCCAACTTCCCATGATCCTTCGCCGGATAGCCGCCGTCCTCTTCCTCCCGGTCATGCTGGCCTTTGGGTCGGGTGTCTATCTGTATCTCGGCACCCTGAAAAGCAAGGTTGTCCAGGCACCGCCGGTGTCGCCGACACTGACCAGGCCAAAGTTCGTGCTCCCCGGGACGATGTTCGTCGTCCAGCAGGGCAGACTGTTCAAGCTGAATGGCGGCAGCTTCACCGAGATCGGGCCGGGCGGCGACTGGTCACAGCCAACTCTGACGCCGGACCATACCCGGCTTGTCGCTGTCCTACGGGGCGGTTGGTCGAGTGACCTGTACCTGCTGGATCTCGACGGCCACGTCTTAAGGCGACTCACCAGGGACGATTCGCGGTATATCGATAGCAACCACTGGGCCTTCTATCCCCGGATCTCTCCAGACGGCGCAAACGTTGTGTACAGCTTCGACAGTCCCAAGGCAAACGGCGTCGACCTGGCCGTCTGGAGCATGCCCCTCAACGGTGCGCAGTCGCAGGCGCGGCGCTGGACCGACCCCTACTGGTACACCGGAGGCGACGTCAGCCCCATCCCGCTGGCCGGCGGAGGCCTCCTCTTTGTCCGGCACTCCATCGACCCCTCGACGACGGTGCACTCCCAGATCTACTACCAGAGCCGCGCCCTGGCGATCGCGAAGCCCCTCACGGCGGAGGCGGACGATTGCAGTCAGGCGACACTTTCGCCCGACGGGACTCAAATCGCGATGATCTGCTCACATGGCAAACAGAGCACCTCGCTGGAGGTCGCGTCTTTCACCGGCAGCGCGCTCGGCCCGCGACGCGTCCTGATCGAGGGTGGGCTCTACGCATCGCCCGCATGGTCTCCCGACGGCAAGGCGCTGGCCTACTTCGGCCCGCAGGGCCTCACGGGCCATTTCCAGCTTTGGTGGCTCCCGCTCCCAGTGG
The DNA here is from genome assembly GCA_030946735.1 of Candidatus Dormiibacterota bacterium. Taxonomy (GTDB): domain Bacteria; phylum Chloroflexota; class Dormibacteria; order CF-121; family CF-121; genus CF-13. The sequence continues at coordinate 503 of JALYYE010000321.1, read as the reverse complement.
CCCCCACGCCATCACCGACCAACTCGTTATCACCGTCGACGGGCGCCAGGGCCTCCGCCGTCGCGGCGCCTACCCCGACGCCTGCCCCGCTGCCGGTGCAAGTGACCGAGGGCGTAGACCTATCCGCGACCTCGCCTCCCGTCTGGTACTGACAAAGCCGACTCGACGAGAAGCTTTAACCGAAGCTTCTTGATTTCTTCCATCGGGTCGCGTAAAAAGGGGGAACCCTGGGATTACGGATCGGGGCTCGCTAAAGGGAGGAAGAAGCTTGATCAATTCACGCGTGCGGATGGTCGTGCCTGCGGCGCTGGCGTCCTTGCTGGCGCTCACCGCTGTACCAGCCGCCGGATCGGACTCCGATCGTGGCGGATCGTCGCTCAGCAAGATCAACCATATCGTGGTGATCTACGAAGAGAACCACAGCTTCGACAACCTCTATGGCGGGTGGGAGGGCGTGAACGGCCTTCGCGCGGGGGCCCGCGGGAGCATCCAGATCAACCAGG
>JALYYE010000307.1 GCA_030946735.1 Candidatus Dormiibacterota bacterium | reverse complement strand
GACGACGCCCGGTCCGACATCATGCCGAGCCTGCTCGACGCGTTTTCCTACAAGGACGCGAACTGGGCGATGCCGCACGTGCTCAACGTGCAGAGCCTCTACTACAACAAGAGCCAGCTGCGCGCCGCGGGCTTCAGCGATCCGCCGGCAACCCTGGAGGACTGGTACACGCAAATGCTGGCCTTGCGCCGTCGCGGGGTGGTGCCTTACACCGACTCCTGGGCGCAAGACGAGGGCCTGGTCTCGGACTTCGTCCGCATCGCGGCCCAGTTTGGTGGCGACCTCTTCGATGCCGGCGGGAAGCCGCTGCTGCTCCAGCAACCGGCGCAGCGCGCCGCCGCCTTCATGCGCCAGCTGATCGACGATCGCCTGGTGCGCACCGACGTCGCCGCCAGCAACGAACCGGACGCCATGCGCGCCTTCCTCTCCGGTGGAGTGAGCTTTACGACCAACTGGAACTTCGTGTGGGGTGCGATGAACGATCCCACCTACTCGCAGATAGTCGGCCAGGGCTCGGTCGCGCCCATCCCCGCCGCTACCTCAACGGGAAAGCGGGCGGCCTCGGTGAGCGGTTACCTCGGTCTGTCGGTGCTTGCCAACAGTGCCCACTCCGACCTGGCCGTCGCCTGGCTTCGTTATCTGAGCAGCCCGGAAGTGCAGGCCCAGCAGACGGTGGAGCTGCCGATCTGGACCTCACTCCAGAACTCCGCCGAGCTGCGGAAAGCGAATCCGCAAATCGGCGTCTTCCTCTCCAACCTGGCCAACGCCCGCCCGCGGCCCAAGCTAGGACACTACGTCGAGGCGTCGTCGGTCCTGCAACGGCACCTCCACGACCTGGTGCTCGGCAGCGCCAGCCCGAGCAACGCCATGGCGCAGGCCCAGGCCGAGCTGGTCGCCCTGCAAGCGCGATTCTCCAGCTAACCGCGTCGCGCCTGCGGCTACGATGGAAATGCCATGCCGACCGACGTTGCCGCCTACCGGGTCGGGCTGATCGAAACCATCATCCTGCTGCTGCTCGTGGTCCTCAGTTTTGGCGCGATCACCGTCATCCTTCGGGAACGGTGGCTTGCGCTGGGGGCGACGGAGTCGCTGCTGGCGCGGCTGGCGGCCGCCGCCGTGGTGGCCTCGGTCGCGGTTGCCGGGCTCAGCGGCGTCATCCTCAACCTCCTCCAGGGCAGCGCCTTTTCCGACTCCACCCTGTCGGTCTCCGCGTCGCGTAACCAGGCGCTGCTCGGCATCGCGCTGGCGCTGGCGGTGACGACGGTGGGCATCATCCGGATCGAGACCTATCACCGTCGCCTGGCCAGCCCGCCGGTCGAAGAAGAGGACGCCGACTGGAAGCGATAAACCTTACGAGCTGCTCGGGCTGGCTGTCACCACGATTTGCGAGGCCGGGATCTCCCCGTCCAGCAGGTTCCACTTCGTGAGGATCTGGCGATACGTGCCGTCCTGGTAGATGGCCACCATGGCTTGCTGCAGCGCCTTGAGAAGCTCACCGTTCTTGGGGTCGATCGCAATCCCCTCGGCATTCATCTTGAAGGGGCTGCCGGCCTGCTCCAGCTGGTCGGGGGTCTGCTTGACGAAGTAGGCGGCCACCGGCGAGTCATCGAGCGCGGCGTCGACGCCGCGCTGCTTGAGAATCAGCACCGCCTGCAGATCCGTGGGGTACACCTGTTTGTTGATCTTGTTGTCCTTGCAGGCGGCCCCGTTCAACTCGTCGATGGTGTTCTCTTCGGGACTCTGCACCTGCACTGAGACTTTCTTGCCGCAGAGGTCGCTCAACCCGGTGATTGCCGCGGGGTTACCCTTGCGCACCAGTATCGCCTGCCCGGCGCGGAAATAGGCGACGAGGGCGACGTGCCGCTGCAGGTCGGGCGTGATCTGCAGCGCGGAGATGATGGCGTCCCCTTTCTTGGCCAGCAAGGCGCCGACGATTTGCGGTGAGTCGGTCTTCTGGATGGTGGCGGTCAGCCCCAGCTTGGCGGCGACCGCCTGCGCGATGTCGATGTCGAAGCCGACCGCCTGCTGGGTGGCTGGATCGATCGATTCCTGCGGCGGGTAGGTGGCGTCCGAGAGGAAGGTGATGGTGCCCGGCCGGACCAGGTTGGCGGGTGGTGTGATGGTCGACGGGGTGGGGCTGGCGATGGCGAGCGCCGACGTCGAGGGCGAGGCTTTCACTACCCCTGGGCTGGGGAGGCTGCAGGCACCGAGCGTCATTGCGAGGAATGCGCTCAGCGCTAGGCGTCTCCCGAACGCGGCCGTCATCTCCCCGCTCCTCGCCCCAGCGGGGTTATTGTCATGGCCAAAATTAGCGACCCAATTCTACGAGGAAACCCCGAACCCAACCATCAGTAACATGGGCGCAGCCCCTTGTCAGTGACACTTGACGGCCAGTCGCTGCGCCCCTCCGATGTGGTGGCCGTGGCGCGCCACGGCGAACGCGTCAGCCTGGGGCCGCAGGCCCGAACTCGGCTGAAGCAGGCACGTGCGCTGGTCGACCGGCTGGTCGCCGAAGATCGGGTCGTCTACGGGTTAACCACCGGGGTCGGGGCGCTGAAGAACGTGCGCATCCCTCCCGCCGATACCCGTCAGCTCCAGCGCAACCTGTTCATGAGCCACGCGGTGGGCGTCGGACCGCCGCTTTCCAGGGAACTGGTGCGCGCGGGGATGCTGGTCCGGGTCAACCAGTTCTGCCAGGGCACGTCGGGGGTGAGCCCGGCGGTGGCGCAGGGTCTGGTCGACTTGCTCAACCACGACATCTGTCCATGGGTGCCGGACAAGGGATCGCTCGGAGCCAGCGGCGACCTGGCTCCGTCGGCGCACGTCGGTCTGGTGCTGATCGGTGAGGGCGATGTCGTGACGGACGGCCAACGGCGTAGCGGCGCCGCGGCCCTGCGCGAGGCCGGCCTGCAACCGGTTGAGCTGCACGCCAAGGACGCGCTCAGCGTGCTGAACGGCACCCATTTCATGGCCGGAGCCGCCAGCCTGGTGCTGGACGACGCGCAACGTCTCCTGCTGACCGCCGACGTCGTGGCCGCGCTCAGCGTCGAGGCGCTGCGCGGCTCGCGCACCGCCTTCGATCCTCGCATCCACGCGGCCCGGCCGCATCCGGGCCAGGTCGCCTCAGCCGCCCGCATCTTCGCTCTCACCGAAGGCAGCGGGATCGCCGAATCGCACGAGCTCTGCGACCGGGTGCAGGACGCCTATTCCCTGCGGTGCGCCGCCCAGGTGCATGGCGCTTGCCACGATGCCATCGACTACCTCGACCGCGTGCTTGCGGTTGAGCTCAATGCGGGCACCGACAATCCGCTGGTCTTCGCCGACGACGAGGCGGTGCTCTCCGGGGGCAACTTCCACGGCGAGCCGCTGGCGCTGGCGCTCGACACCGCCAACATCGGCCTCAGCGAGCTCGGCAGTATCTCCGAGCGGCGCCTCTTCCGCATGCTCACCGGATTCCTCTCCGAGCTGCCGCCCTTCCTCACCCGGCACTCCGGCCTCGACTCGGGCTACATGCTCCTCCAGTACACTGCCGCCGCCCTGGCCACCGACAACCAGCTACTCGCCACCCCGGCCAGCGTCCATTCGCTGCCCACCTCGGCCGACCAGGAAGACCACAACAGCATGGGCTGGCACAGCGCCCAGCGCGCGCGCCAGGTCGTGACCAACGTCGAGGCCATCCTCGCGTTGGAGGCGCTCGGGGCGGCGCAGGGGATCGACCTGCTCGCGCCGCTGAAGCCCGGGCGTCTGACAGGCGAGGCACAGGCGGCCATCCGAGAGAAGGTCCCGACCCTCGACCACGACCGGGTGCTCGAACCGGAGATCCAGGCGGCCATCGAGCTGGTGCGCAGCGGGCGGCTTGCAAAAATCGGCGCGTCGGCGAAGCCGGGGCCTCGCACCACGCGAGGGGCGCTTTAGTGCCATCCGAGCGTTTGCGAGGTGCGTTGAGCGTCTCGACACCGATCCGCGCGGCACGCGGCACCCAGCTCAGCACCCGCGGCTGGCAGCAGGAAGCGGCGCTGCGGATGCTCTGCAACAACCTGGACCCTGACGTGGCCGAGCGGCCCCAGGACCTGGTTGTCTACGGCGGCACCGGCAAGGCGGCCCGCGACTGGCCGTCGTTCCACGCCATCGTCGCCGCGTTGCGGCGGCTGAAGGACGATGAGACGCTGCTGGTGCAGTCAGGGAAACCGGTGGGGATCTTTCGAACCCACGAGTACGCGCCACGAGTGCTGATCGCGAACAGCCTGCTGGTGCCGCGCTGGGCCACCTGGGAACACTTCTGGGAGCTGGAGCGCCTCGGCCTGATCATGTACGGGCAGATGACCGCCGGTAGCTGGATCTACATCGGCAGCCAGGGGATTCTTCAGGGGACCTATGAAACCTTTGGCGCGCTGGCGGCCAAGCGATTCGACGGAACGCTGCGCGGAAAGATCGTCCTCACCAGCGGGCTCGGCGGCATGGGCGGCGCCCAGCCGCTGGCGGTCACGATGCACGAGGGCATCGCGCTGTGCGTCGAGATCGATGCGGCCCGTATCGAACGCCGGCTGCAGACGCGCTACCTCGATAAGGCGACGGCGAACCTCGACGAGGCGATCGCCTGGGCGGAAGAAGCCCGCGAAACCCTGGCATCGACGTCGATCGGCCTGGTCGGCAATGCCGCCGAGGTCTACCCCGAGCTCCTGCGCCGGGGCTTCGCTCCCGATGTCGTAACCGACCAGACCTCCGCCCACGACCCGCTGCGTGGCTATATCCCGGCGCCGCTGAGCGTTGACCAGGCGGCAGAGCTTCGCGCGCGCGATCCGCAGGAATACCTGGAGATGGTGAAACACTCGGTCCGCGAACACCTCGGGGCCATGCTCGGTTTCCAGCGCAAGGGCGTCGAGGCCTTCGATTACGGCAACAACCTGCGGGGTCTCGCGCTCGAGTCCGGAGTCGCCAACGCCTTCGACATCCCTGGCTTCGTCCCCGCCTACATCCGGCCGCTGTTCGCCGAGGGGAAGGGCCCATTCCGCTGGGTCGCCCTGAGTGGCGAGCCGGAAGACATTTACCGCACCGACCGTGCCGTCATGGACACGCTGCCTGACAACGAGCATGTGCATCGCTGGCTGGGACTGGCGCGCGAGCGCGTCCAGTTCCAGGGCCTACCGGCGCGGATCTGCTGGCTCGGCTACGGCGAGCGCGCCAGGGTGGGCCTGCGCTTCAACGAGATGGTGAAGTCTGGCGAGCTTGCCGCGCCGATCGTGATCGGGCGCGACCACCTCGACGCGGGCTCGGTGGCTTCGCCCTATCGCGAGACGGAGGCCATGCGCGACGGCAGCGACGCCATCGCGGACTGGCCGATCCTCAACGCGCTGGTTAACACCGCGGCGGGCGCGAGCTGGGTCTCGGTGCATCACGGCGGCGGGGTCGGCATGGGCAACTCCATCCACGCCGGCATGGTGGTGGTCGCGGATGGGACACCGGCGATGGCGCAGCGGCTGGAGCGGGTACTGACGACGGATCCCGGGATGGGTGTCATCCGCCACGCCGATGCGGGCTATGAGACCGCGATCGACTTCGCCGCCACACACGGCATCGACCGGGCGACGTGATCGCCACGACGATCAACCGGCGCCCTTGATCCGCGCCGACTTCGCCCTGCGGCACGCCGGCCAGCTGGCCACCATGGTGCCGGCAAACGACGATCCGCTCGGCCGGATCAATGACGGCGCGCTGGCCGCGCGTGGGGGCCGCGTGGTCTGGATCGGCCCGGACCGTGACCTTGAGTCGCAGGTGGCACTCGACGGCGACCTGCTCGACGCGGCCGGTGCCTGCGTCATTCCGGGGTTGGTCGACGCCCACACTCACCCCGTGTTCGCCGGGTCGCGCGCGGACGAGTTCGGCGAGCGAGTCAGCGGCGTGGCCTACCGCGCCCAGCCGTCCGGTGAGCGCGGCATCGCGCGAACGGTACGGGCAACCCGTGAGGCGGACGTCGCGGCGCTGATCGAACTGGCCGCCGCCCGCGCCAACCGCTTTCTCGCCAACGGCACCACGACGATCGAGGCGAAGACCGGCTACGGCCTCGACCTCGACAACGAGGCCAGGTCGCTCGAGGTCCTGCGTCAAGTCGCGGAGCGGACGCCGTTACGGGTGATCCCGACGTTTCTCGGGGCCCACACCGTCCCGCCCGGGGTCGACCGGCGCGCCTATGTGCGCTCGGTGATCGACGAGATGCTCCCCGCCTTCAAGCCGTGGGCCGTCTTCTGCGACGCGTGGTGCGAAGCGACCGCGTTCACGCCCGCGGAAACCCGCGCCGTGCTCGGGCGCGCCAAGGCGCTCGGATACGAGATCCGCGTCCACGCGGCGCAGCTGGCCCCAGGTGAGGGGCCGGATATCGCCGCCGAGCTCGGGGCATGCAGTGCCGACCACCTCGAGTTCGTCACGCCGGCCCAGATCAAGGCGCTGGCGAAGGCGGGAACGGTGGCCGTGCTATGCCCGGGGGCAAACTTCACTACCCACGGGCCGCGTCCTCCGATCCCGGCCATGCGCGAGGCGAAGTTGCCGATCGCGATCGCCTCCGACCTCAACCCCGGCACCAGCAATTCCGAAAGCTTGCCGCTGGCGATGAGCCTCGCCTGCGTGCAGTGGGGAATGTCCCCGGTCGAGGTGCTCGCCGGCGCGACGGTGCACGCGGGGCATTCGCTGAAGCTGCAAGGGCTCGCCGGCTGCCTGCAGCCCGGTAGCTTCGCGGACTGCCTTGTCGTCGACGTCGAAAGCCCTGAAGCCATTCCCTACTATGTCGGCGTGAATCGCGTGCTGCGAACGGTCGTGGGAGGTGCGGTCTGGGAGCCCTTGTAGAGTGTGTCCCGAATTTCTCTGAGGGCCGCCGCCTCGATGTCATCACCGCCATCGCCGATGCAATCAAATCCGCGGGCGCCCGGGTGATCGACGTCCAGGCCGATGCCGCCCACAACCGGATGGTCGTCACCTTCGTGGCCGAGCCGGCTCAGGTGGTCGACGCCGCGATGGCCGGCGCCACTGTTGCGACCGAGCGGATCGACCTGCGCCACCACCGCGGCGAGCACCCGCGGATGGGCGCGACCGACGTGGTGCCCTTTGTCCCCTTTGCCGATCTGCCGATGAGCCTCTGCGTTGACCTGGCGCATGCCTTCGGAGCACGCCTCTGGAAGGAGCTCCATATCCCGGTCTACTACTACGGCGAAGCCGCGCGTCGGGTCGAGCGCCGCGAGCTGGAGAAGGTCCGCCTCGGTGGCTTCGAGGACCTCGTCAGCCATATCAACGAGCCCGCCCGCACGCCGGACGAGGGTCCGCCGAAGGTCCACCCCAGCGCCGGTGCAACCGCGGTGGGCGCCCGCATTCCCCTCATCGCCTACAACGTCAATCTCAAGACTGCGGACCTGCAGGTCGCCAAGGACATCGCGAAGTCGATTCGCGCCTCATCCGGTGGTTTGCCCAACGTCAAAGCGCTCGGCTTCGAGCTCGCCGACCGCGGCCTGGTCCAGGTGTCGATGAACCTGACCGATTACCGCGTGACCAACATCTGGAAAGTGTTCAGCGTGATCCGCGACGAGGCGAAGCGCCGTGGGATCGAGGTCGAGGCCTCGGAGATCGTCGGCACCATCCCGCTGGATGCCGCGGTCGGCGTCATCAAAGACGCCGTCGTCGAGCCGGCCTTTCGAATGGACCAGATCCTGGAAAAGCGCGTCTGGGCCGCGGAATGACGACATCGGTCAGAGACCAGACGGTGGGGGACTACCTCCAGGCCCTCGCATCGACGGCCGCAGTGCCCGGCGGCGGCAGCGCGGCCGCGTTGGGGGCCGCCATGGGCGCGGCGCTGGTGAGCATGGTGGCGAAGCTGAGCGCAAAGAAAGCGAAGGTGGACCAGGATCGCGAGGTCCTCACCGGCCTTGTCCCGCAATTCGACCAGCTCGCCGCGCGCTTGCTCGAGCTGAGCCAGGAGGACATCGATGCCTATCGCGTCGTGATCGAGGCGCGCAAATCGGGTGCGCAGGGTGAGGCGCTCGCGCGAGCCTACCAGCGGGCGGCCGACGTGCCACTGGCGGCGGCCACGACGGTGGTGCAGTGTCTCCAAATATTGCCCGAGGTGAGCAAACGAGCCTGGGAGATGACGGCCTCCGACCTAGCGGTTGGCAGCCAGCTGCTGGAGACGGGCCTTGCCGGCGCGCTCGGGAACGTCGCCGTCAATCTCCCCGAACTGAAGGGTGAGGCGGCCGCTCGCATCGAGCGAGCCTATCTCGAGCTACGGGCGCGCCGCGAGCAGTAAGCTGGCGCCAGGAATTTCTTCGGGGGTGA
>JALYYE010000274.1 GCA_030946735.1 Candidatus Dormiibacterota bacterium | reverse complement strand
TGCGCGTCGCGAAACGGCATGCCTTTCCGCGACAGGTAATCGGCGAGCTCGGTGGCAAGGGTGTAGCCGTCGAGGGCGGCCTTGCGCATCACGTCCCGGTCGAAGCGGATGCCCTGCACCAGCCGCGCCGTGACGTTCAAACAGGCGAGCGTGGTGTCGACGCCGTCGAAGAGCGCTTCTTTGTCCTCCTGCAGGTCGCGGTTGTAGGCGAGCGGGAGGCCCTTGAGCACCATGAGGAGGTTCACCAGGTCGCCGGCTACCCGTCCGCTCTTCGCCCGGACCAGCTCGGCCGCGCAGGGGTTCTTCTTGTTGGGCATCATCGAGCTGCCGCTGGCGAGCGCGTCGGGCAGCGAGGCGAAGGAGAACTCGACGCTTGTCCAGAGGACGATCTCGCCGCACAGCCGCGAGAGATGGATCATGGCGATGCTGCACGCCGCCAGCAGCTCGAGAACGAAGTCCCGGTCGGCGACGGCGTCGAGTGAATTTGCGCTCGCGGCGCCGAACCCGAGGTCGTGGGCCAGCTCGCTGCGATCGATGGGAAAGCCGCTGCCGGCGAGAGCACCAGCGCCCAAAGGCGACACATCGGCACGGCCCAGCGCATCCGCGATCCGACCGCTATCACGATGGAGCATCTCGACGTAGGCAAGCAAATGATGGGCAAGCAAGACCGGTTGCGCCCGCTGCGTATGGGTGTATCCCGGCATCACTGTGTCGAGATGCTCCTCCGCCCGGCTGATCAGCGCCGACTCGAGCCCAGCAATCGCCTCGAGCAAGTGCGCGCCGGCGGCCCTAACGTAGAGGCGCAGGTCCAGCGCGACCTGGTCATTGCGACTGCGGCCCGTATGCAGCTTTCCACCCAGTGGGCCCAACCTCTGCCGCAGCCACGTCTCGATGGCCATGTGGATGTCTTCGCCAGCCCACACCCTGCCTTCAGACTCGATCTCCTGGAGCGCCTGGTCGATGCGGAGCTGCTCCTCCGTTGTCAGCACGCCCGCCCGCACCAGCGCCTTCGCCCACGCCCGGCTACCGGCGATGTCCTCGCGAAAGAGCCGGCTGTCGAAGTCCAGCGACCGCGTGAACTGGTCGACAAGGGGATCCGGCTCTTCGCCAAATCGCCCACCCCAGGGCTGTTGGCTCAGTGCGCGACCTTCGCGTTCCGCTTGGCCAGTACTTCCCACGGCAAACCGCCGATCTGCGCCGCCGGACCGCACAATTGCTGGTTGAAGCTCCGGCTCTGCAGCCCCCGGATCTCGGGGAAGAACAGCGAGTGATCGCTTTGGCGCGACTCCAGGTCGATCGTGCCATGGAACAGGTTGGCCGTGACGGTGCCATTGACGCTGGCCTGGGTGGTCTGGATGAAGCCGTCGAGCGCCTCCTTCAGCGGGCTGAACCAGGCGCCGTGGTACACGAGGGTGGCCCACTTCTGGTCGACGCCGGCCTTGAAGTCCAGCTCCTCCTTGGTGAGGGTGAACTGCTCCAGGTCATGGTGCAGCTTGAGGATCACCGCCGCCGCGGGCGCCTCGTAGAGCTCGCGCGACTTCAGACCCATGATGCCGTCCTCGAAGATGTCGATCTTGCCGATGCCGTGGCTGCCGGCGATGACGTTGAGCTTGGCCACGATTTCCGGTAGGGGCAACTTGATGCCGTCCAGCGCAACGGGAACACCGGCCTCGAACGTGACTGAAACCTTTGTCGGCGTCGAGCTTGCCTCCGAGGGTTGCTTCAGCCAGAGCCAGGCATTGTCCGGGATCGGCTGGTTCAACCCCACGGCGCCGGATGCGAGGCTGCGGCACCACAGGGTCTTATCGTCGCCACCCTGCATCACCTCGGTGATGGGGATGCCGAGCTCCTTGGAGAGCTCCTCTTCTTCGCCACGCGTCAGGTCGAAGTCACGAACCGGGACGAGCACCTCGAGCTGCGGCGCGAACAGCTTGAAGACGTTGTGCATCCGGTACTGGTCGTTACCCTTGCCGCTGCTACCTTCCATGATGGCATCGCAACCGAGCTTGAGCGCCAGCAAGGCGATCTTCGAGGCGATCAGCTGCCGGGTCATCGAGGTGGAGACCGGGTAGCCCTCGTAGTTGGAGTTGGCCTGGATCGCCTTCGTCAGCCAGAGGTCCGCGAACTCCTGCTTGGCATCGATCACGATCGGCGTGATGCCCAGCACCTTAGCCTTCTGAATGGCCGCGTCCATCTCGTCCTGGCCCTGGCCCACGTCCACGGTGATCGCGAAGAGCTCCTCAACCTGATATTTCTCTTTGGCCAGCACGGCGCATAGGGATGAGTCCAATCCGCCGGAATACGCCAGCGCGACCTTCTTGGCGGTCTTGACCGGCGTCGCGTCGATCTTCTCCAGTAACTTGCTCTTGATTGCCAGCATGGGTAGCCTCCTGACCGGGTGTAATCGCATAAGTATACGGAAACCTGTATGATTACGCAACCACTGATGATCGGAATTCTTTGCTCCCGCGTCCGGATCGAGGAGAAGGCGTTGTTCGAGACGCTCCGCCGGCGCGGCGTTGCCTTCGAGCGCCTCGACGAAGACGCCATCCAGTTTCCGATCGGCAGCCCTTTTCCGAAAGCGCCCGACGTCGTCCTGGACCGGTCTATCCACCATGGGCGCTCGCTCTACGCGCTCACGCTGCTGAACGCGGCCGGGGTTCCGACCGTCAACCGGGCGAAGGTGGCACGCATCTGCGGCGACAAGATCCTGACCACCGCCGCCCTCGCTCGCGCCGGGCTGCCGGTGCCGAAAACGGTGGTGACCTTCACCCGCGACGCCGCGCTGAAGGCGATCGAGGCGATGGGATACCCGGTCGTGCTGAAGCCGATGGTCGGCTCGTGGGGCCGGCTGCTGGCGAAGATCAACGACCGCGATGCCGCCGAGGCGGTGCTCGAGCACAAGGAGACGCTCGGCTCCTACCAGCACGGGATTTTTTACATCCAGGAATACGTCAACAAGCCCCAGCGCGATATCAGGGCGATCGTCGTGGGGGACCGAACCATCGGGTCCATTTACCGGAGTTCCGACCACTGGATCACGAACACGGCACGCAATGGCATCGCCTCCCAGATGGAAGTCACTCCCGAGCTCGATCAGCTCTGCCGCAAGGCCGCGGCCGCGGTCGGCGGTGGTTTCCTTTCCGTCGACCTGCTCGAGCACCCCGACGGCCTGCTTGTCAACGAGCTCAACTACACGCCCGAATTCCACGGCTTCATGGACGCAACCGGCATCCCGGTCGCCGACCACGTCATCGACTACGTTTCAGAGGTAGCGGCAAAGCCCACGGCGGCTTGACACCCAGCGGCGTGACGGGTATCGTTGACACTTACAAGTTCATACGGAAAGGCATCGATGAGGGCGAGTACGCGGACGCTGGGATTACAGAGAGTCTCCGGGAGCTGAGAAGGAGAGTCCAGGGCACCGCCGGAAAAGGCCTCGGAGCCGCAGGTCGAACCGGAGCAATCCACAGTAGGCCGAGCCGGATGGCCCCCGTGATCGGGCTGGAGTCTTCAGGCAAAGGGCCCCGGACTCAAAGAGGCTGTTTTCGCGAGAGAACGGCAAAGTCGGGTGGTACCACGAGAGAAGGCCTCTCGTCCCGGTGGACGAAGGCTTTTTATTTTTCGGAGGTGCCATGACCATTCAAGCGTTCAACATCATCGAGTCGACGCTTCGGGAAGGCGAGCAATTCGCCCCGGCCCACTTCACGCCGTCGCAGAAGATCGCGATCGCGGAGATGCTCGATGAGTTCGGTGTCGAATACCTCGAGTTGACCTCACCCTGCGCGTCCCCACAATCCGAGGCCGACCTACGCACGGTCGCGGCACTCCCGCTTCGGGCCAAGGTGCTCACCCACGTGCGCTGTCACCTGGATGACGCGCGCGTCGCCATCGACACCGGCGCGGACGGGATCGACGTCCTCTTCGGCACCTCGTCGGAGATGCGGTCGTTCTCGCACGGCAAGTCGGTGGACCAGATCATCGAGGCCGGCACCGAGGTGGTCCGCTACATCCAGTCGCAGGGCCTGGAGGTGCGCTTCAGCAGCGAGGACTCCTTCCGATCGGAGCCGCGCGACCTGCTGCGCGTCTACCAGGCGATCGACCGGCTGCACCCGCAGCGGGTTGGGCTCGCCGACACCGTGGGCATCGCCACCCCGAACCAGGTTTTTGAGATGGTGTCGATGGTGCGCAAGGCGGTCGACTGCGACATCGAGTTTCACGCCCACAACGACGCTGGCTGCGCCATCGCCAACGCCTTTGCCGCGCTGGAAGCCGGCGCCACCCACATCGATACGACCGTGCTGGGGATCGGCGAGCGCAACGGCATCGTGCCCCTCAGCGGCATGATCGCCCGCTTGCTCAGCGTCAACCCGGAGCTGGTGGCGCGCTACCGGCTCGAGCTCCTGCCCGAGCTCGACCGGATGGTCGCCGACATGGTCGGGATCGAAATCCCGT
>JALYYE010000267.1 GCA_030946735.1 Candidatus Dormiibacterota bacterium | reverse complement strand
CATCTTTCGCGGTCAGCAGAAGGATTGGGACATCGCCCTCCGCCCGGAGGCGCCGGGTGACCTCGAGTCCGTCGATGCCGGGCATCATGATGTCCAGAATGGCCAGGTCCGGCATGCGTTCGCGGGCTCGGTTGAGCGCGATCTGACCGTCCGGCGCAACTTCCACCTGGTACCCCTCGTAGATCAGGGCGCGGCGCAGCGCCGCCGCAATCTTCGCGTCATCGTCGACGACAAGGACATGCGGTTGTTCGGCCATGCCGCTCTATCTAAGCACGCACACATGAGAACGACCTAAGAGAAGCCTAAAGATATCTTCAGCGGCCGGAGAACATCGTCACGAACATGGCGATAGCGGCGGCCGCCATGAAGACGGTGGCGATGCCGGTCAGCCACAGGCTGAGTTTGCCGCTGACGTAGCGCTTCATCACCGTGGCGTCCCTCCCCAGGAGGACGATCAAGAGCAGCAAAGGAGGCGCCAGGACGCCATTGATGACGGCCGCTATGAAGAGGGCCCGGATGGGGTCGAGATGGATGAAGTTCATCACCACACCCGCCACGGTGGCAAGCGTCAGGATGAGGTAGAAGGTCGGGCGCCGCTGCGGCTTGCTCGCCAGGCTCCCCGGCAACCCCAGGAACTCCTTGATCGCGTAGGTGGCGGCGCCGGTCAGAATCGGAATGGCGAGCAGGCCGGCCCCGATCAGACCGACCGAGAAAACGATGAAGGCAAACGGTCCCGCAAGGGGGGCGAGAGCCGCGGCCGCCTGGTCGGCGGTCTGGACGTCCGTCTTGCCGTGCGCGTGCAGCACGGCGGCGGAGGTCAGAATGATGAAGTACATCACCAGGTTGGAAAAGGCCATCCCAAGCAGGACGTCGACTCTGGCCGCGTGGAGCTCGGCGCGTTTCAGCCCGTGCCGGCCGTGATGCGGGTCCGTGGCTCCGGCCGCCGCCAGCTCGTCGACCTCAGAAGACGCTTGCCAGAAGAAGAGGTATGGCGAGATGGTCGTGCCGAGCACGGCGACCAGCGCCATGATGAAATCCTTCGAGAATTCGAGGTGCGGGATTAAGGTCGCCTTGACGACCGCCTGCAGCGGCGGATGGGCGAAGAAGGCGGTGATGACATAGGCAAACAGGGCCAGGGTCAACCACTTGAAAATCTTGAAGATCGTGGCATAGGTGGCGAAGACCTGCAGTGCGATGATGAGGAGCGCCACGGGAACGACCAGCCAGAGCCCCTGAACGGCGCCGCGTGACAGCAGCGAACCGCCCGCCGCCACCGCCCCGAGGTCGGCGCCCACGTTGAAGGTGTTGGCGCCGAGCAGCCCGATGATGGCGATGCCGGCCAGCCAGCGGGGGAATTTGCGCTGGAGGCTGGCGCCCAGTCCAACGCCGGTCTGCAGTGCGATCCGCGCGCACAGCTCCTGCACCGCGCTCATTAGCGGAAAGGTGAAGAGCGCCGTCCAGAGGAGCCCGTAGCCGAACTGGCTCCCCACCTGGGAATAGGTCCCGATGCCGCTGGGGTCGTCGTCGCTAGCCCCGGTGACCAGGCCGGGGCCGAGAAGTTGCAAGAAGCCGACGGGCCCTTTTCGTTTGGCCTGGTCGAGGGTCGTTCGGCCCGCGGGCGGAGCGCCACCGGCGGCAAGCTCGGAGTGCTTCTCGGCCGTTTCGATCTCGCTCATCGGCTCAGCCTCAGGCTTGACGAGTGAGATGATCGGATCCGGGAGGGGCGGTCCAGGTACTGGCGTCGTCATATTAGCTGACAGTAATAATATCAAGCACCGAACGGAATTGCCAGCCTCTCCAGACAGGCACGGGCATAACCAGCCGGATGCCGGCTCCGTTGTAACAACCGGTCGCAGGGTCTGGCCAGCTGATACCGTCACTGATAGGATGAGACAGTAATGTCACAGGGAGTAATCAAAATTGCGCTGGCGATGGCATTTGCGGCACTTTTGCCGTCCTGTTTCGGCGCCCAGGTGAATACGCGCCCCGTTGGGCCGGTCGCGCTCGCCTATAACTTCGCCAAGCCAACGCCGTCCCCGACCGAGACGCCCCTGCCGCAGCCGTCTCTGACCGTCGGCCAGGTCGCCCCCGGGCAGGGCGCGGTCGAGGTTCGGGGCTTTCACGAGCCGCCCGACTGGGCGCATCGGAACTACTGCGGCGCCGGCGCGACCCAGGTGCTCCTCTCCGCCTGGATGACCGACGTCCCGGACATCGAGACTGTCGCCAAGGCGTCGAAGCTGAATCCGAACAGCGGCGAATTCGGCGGCAACGCCGCCACCGCCATCAACGGCTTCCTCAACCCGGTGGTGGTCCCCGCCCTCGGGCAACCGCGCTACAAGCCCGAGCACGTCACCACCC
>JALYYE010000252.1 GCA_030946735.1 Candidatus Dormiibacterota bacterium | reverse complement strand
CGGCGGAGCGAGCTCAGCAGTGCCGGCCGATCGGGCGCCGTTGCGAGCACGCTGATCCAGGCTCGGCCGATGGCGGGATCGTTCACGCCGGTGGCGTCGTCACCGGCAAAGGCGAAGACGCGATTACCAACCGACAGGAGCCGATCCCACAACTCCGTCGCGTCGGCCCCGGCCGCGCCCCCGAGCGCCAGCCGGGCATCGTACACCTCGAGCCCATAGAGATGCTGCAGTCCCATCACGGCCAATAGTGACTGCGGCTTCGCCGGCGAAAGCGGCGCCGCCAGAACGGGAAGTCCACCATCGGCCGCGATCCAGTCGATCGCACCCTGGAGCGCCTGCGCCGGCAACCAGTGATCGATACCGACCGCCAGCACCTCGCCAAAGGGGTAGGTCGCGTCCACGGTTGGTACACCGGGAAAGGCGCGGCTGCCGTATTCCTCGGGCCAGGTATAGGTATTCATGTCGCTGATCCCCACGAAGGCGTAGCTGTGCGCCGAGTACCAGGCACCCAACGTCGCGGGCAGGTCCTTGCCGACGCCGCGTAGCGAGGCGACGTGGAGGTTGCCCTTGTACCAGGAGCCCCCGGCCGCGTAGGGGTCGGTGACCACGAGCTTCTTCGCCGGACTGGCCACCGGCTTGGCGCTGGTCGAGCCGAGCTCAAGCCCGAGCACGGCCGAGCCGGCGACCGCCAGGATCAGGACGGCGATCAGCGCTGTTGGATATCGGCGCCCGGAGAGGCGGGCGCCGAGACGCTCACCCCAAGTGCGTGCAGCTCCCGCCGAATGCGGGCCGCCAGCGCCGCGGATCCAGGCGTGTCGCCATGCAGGCACAGGGTTTCAAACGCAACCGGCACGCGGCTGCCGTCGCTCGCCAGAACTTCACCGTCGGTGACCAGCCTCCGTACCTGGCGCGCCACGTCGTCGGGAGCGGTGAGCACCGCGCCCGGCTCTGACCGTGGCAGGAGGGAACCGTCCGGCCGGTAGCGCCGATCGGCAAACGCCTCGGCTGTGAACGGATGCCCGACCGCCGCTGCGGCGCGCGCCATCGCCGACCCGGCGCGCCCCACCAGCCGAAGCCGGCGATCGAAGGCCCGGATCGCGGTGATGATGGCCGCGGCGAGCGCGTCGTCCCCTTCGGCCTGGTTGTACAAAGCGCCGTGGGGCTTGACGTGTCGGAGGGTCGTTCCCTCCGACCGTGCGATCGCCTCGAGGGCGCCCAACTGATGGAGGATGAGCGTGTTGATCTCGGCCGCGGCCAGATGCCTCGGGCGCCGGCCGAAGCCCTCTCGATCGTCGAAGCCCGGATGCGCACCAACGGCCACGCCATGCCTTCGTGCGAGGCCGACCGTAGCTAGCATCGTCTGCGCATCGCCCGCATGCAAGCCGCAGGCGATGTTCGCTGACGTGACCAGCGGTAGGAGCGCCTCGTCCGCCTGGCGGTCGCCTTCACCGACATCGGCGTTCAGGTCGAGCTCACGCACGCGTGAATGCTACGTTGCCTCTAGCAAGGGCACTCGCCGACAGGCCTTTTGCGACCTCTTATACTCGAGCAAAAGACATGGGCAGGGAGCAGCGGCGGCTGACCACTCCGATGGTCCGCGACAACGGATCCCTGCGACCGGCTTCCTGGAATGAGGCTCTCGATCGAGCGGCCGCCGGCTTCAAGGCCGCGGTCTTGCGCAAGGGTCCGACAGCGTACGGCTGCTTCAGCTGCTCGAAGACCACGAACGAGATGAACTTCATGGCCCAGAAATTCGCGCGCTCGGTCATCGGCTCCAACAACGTCGACAGCTGCAACCGAACTTGACACGCGCCAAGTGTCGTCGGTCTGGCGGCAGTGTTCGGGGCAGGAGGAGGGACCAGTTCCTACCGTGAGATCGAAGAGACGGATGTTATTTTTCTTTGGGGATCCAACGCTCGCGAGACGCACCCCATCTTCTTTCACCACGTCCTCAAGGGTGTCCACCGGGGCGCGCGGCTGATCGCCGTCGATCCCAGGCGAACCAGCTCGGCACAGTGGGCGGACACCTGGCTCGGCATCGACGTGGGTTCGGACATCGCGCTGGCCAACGCCATGGGCCGCGAGATCATTCACGCCGGACTTTCGAACACCGATTTCATCGAGCGCGCCACGACCGAATTCGATGCGTTCCGGCGAACCGTGGAGAGCTACACGCTGGAGCGCGCCGAGCGGGACACCGGGGTGCCGGCGGACGTCATCAAGACGGTGGCACACGAGTACGCCCGCGCCGACCGCGCTCAGATCTGCTGGACGTTGGGGATCACCGAGCACCACAACGCCGTCGACAACGTGGTAGCGCTCATCAACCTGGCGCTGCTTACCGGCCACGTCGGACGCTATGGTTCCGGACTCAACCCACTTCGTGGGCAGAACAACGTCCAGGGTGGCGGCGACATGGGCGCGATCCCGAACAAGCTGCCCGGCTTCCAGGACGTGGAGGACGCCGAGAAGCGGGCGAAGTTCGAACGGAGGTGGAGGGGCACGATCCCGCCCAAACGCGGCTGGCATCTATCGCAGATGTTCGAGGCCATGGAGCGCGGCGACCTTACGACGCTCTACGTGATTGGCGAGAACCCCGCGCAGTCGGAAGCCGATCAGCAGCGCGCCAAGCACCTGCTCGGCAACCTGGAGCACCTGGTGGTCCAGGACATCTTGATGACGCCTACCGCCGAGATGGCCCACGTGGTACTGCCGGCAGCGGCTGGGTGGTGCGAGTCGGAGGGGACCGTGACGAGCAGCGAGCGACGGGTCCAGCGGGTCCGCAAGGCGCTCCAGCCCCCCGCGGGCGCGCGGGACGACATCGAGATCATCTGCGAGATCGCCCGCCGGCTCGGTCATGATTTGGGGACGCCCAGCGCCGAGCAGGTTTGGGATGAGGTTCGTGGCCTGAGCCCCATGCACGCCGGGATGAGCTACCGCCGGCTGGAAGAGCTCAACGGCATCCAGTGGCCCTGCCCCGACGAGAACCATCCCGGGAGCCTCTTCCTACACGGACGACTCTGGGCAGATCCCGTCGAGGGCCCGCCGGCTCCCTTCCACGCGGTCGAGTTCGAGCCGCCTGTCGACGTACTCTCGGAGGAGTTTCCAATCCGCCTCACGACGGGGCGCCGTTTGGACTCGTTCAACACCGGCGTGCAGTCGGGTCTGTACACCTCGCCCTTGCGCGAGGGTGAATTCCTGCACATCTCACCCGAAGACGGCCGTCACTATCAGGTCGCGGATGGCGAGATGGTCTGTGCCCGGTCCCGGCGCGGATCCATCCCAGTGCCGGTCCGCTATGACACCGGGCTGCGCCCCGGGCTCGCCTTCATGACACTTCACTTTCCGGACGACGTGCCTACCAACGTGCTGACCATCGATGCTACCGACCCGAAGTCGGGGACGGCGGAGTTCAAGGCCAGCGCGATCCGGATCGAGAAGCTCGAGGTCCCGGCCGCCGCGCCGATCGGCTGACCCATGGATATCAAGCTCGCCGCGCCGCCGGCAACGGCCCAGGAGCGAGCTGCGGTCGACGAATTGCTTGGGCCACCGTCCGGCTGGGAGGGTGGCGACCAGAGCCGCGTCGATCAGCGCGTCGCCTTCGGCGGACACGCCGCGCGGGCGCGCCGCCACCTGCTGCTGCCCGCACTGCACGCTGTTCAGGATCGCGTCGGTTTCATCAGCCCCGGTGCGCTGGATTATGTCTGCGCCCGCCTGACCATCCCGCCGGCCGAAGCCTACGGGGTGGCCAC
This sequence comes from Candidatus Dormiibacterota bacterium, assembly GCA_030946735.1. Classification (GTDB taxonomy): domain Bacteria; phylum Chloroflexota; class Dormibacteria; order CF-121; family CF-121; genus CF-13. The sequence continues at coordinate 1,464 of JALYYE010000252.1, read as the reverse complement.
CGGCTACGCGCTGCTTTCGCTCGAGCCGCAGCCACCACTGGTCATTCATGTCTGCGACGACATCGCCTGCAAAGCGGCCGGCGCGGATGAACTCTGCCGCCAGATGACACAACGCGCCGGCGCCGAAGGCAGCGCCCGCACCAATGGGACCGCAACCTGGCACCGCAGTCCCTGCCTCGGACTCTGTGATCGCGCTCCGGGCGCCTTCGTGCAGCGTGCCGGCGATCGCTCAAGGCACCGCGAAGCGTCGATCGCAGCGGCGGACCTGGACCGGATCACCCAAGTTATGGCGGGGAAGCCCTGGCCCGACGTTGCCCGTGACACGATCCCGCAGGCCGGCGATCCGGGCCTGCGCCTGCTCCGACGGGTGGGCGTGGTCGATCCTGAGTCGCTGGACGGCTATCGCGCGGCGGGGGGATACGCCGCGCTACGGAGTGCCTTCGAGCTGGGTCCGGAGGGCGTGATCCGCGAAGTCATGGACTCCAAGCTGCTGGGACGTGGTGGCGCCGCCTTTCCCACCGGGCGCAAATGGGATGCCGTGGCCCGGGCGCCGGAACGGCCGCACTACCTCGTGTGCAACGCCGACGAGTCAGAACCCGGAACGTTCAAGGACCGGATCGTGATGGAGCAGGATCCATTCGCGATCGTCGAGGCGATGACCATCGCCGGTTATGCCACCGGCTGCGAACGCGGCTATCTCTACGTCCGGGGTGAGTATCCGCTCGCCCGCCAGCGCGTCCAGCACGCCATCGACCAGGCGTCGGACCGCGGCCTGCTCGGACCGAACATCATGGGACGCGGCCTCGATTTCATTATCGAGATTCGGCGGGGCGGTGGCGCCTACATCTGCGGCGAAGAGACCGCGTTGTTCAATTCCATCGAGGGCAAACGGGCCGAGCCGCGCAACAAGCCGCCCTTCCCGGTACAGTCGGGCCTCTTCGGCAAGCCAACGGTGGTCAACAATGTCGAGACGCTGCTCAACGTTCCCGACATCGTGACCGGCGGGGGACGCACCTTTGCCACGATCGGTACAGCGGAGTCGACCGGCACCCGGCTGTTCTGCCTCTCCGGCGCCGTCCAACGGCCGGGCCTCTTCGAGGTGCCCTTCGGCCTCACCCTGAGCCAGGTGCTCGACATGGCGGGCGGCGTCCGCGGACGGCTGCAGGCGATCTTGCTGGGTGGAGCGGCCGGCTCGTTCGTCTCGAGCGACCAGCTCGACCTCCCCCTGACGTTCGAAGCGACGCGCGCCGCCGGCGTAACGCTTGGCTCCGGCGTCGTCATGGCCTTTGACGATTCTGTAGACATGAACGCTATCGTGCTCCGCATTGCACGCTTCTTCCGCGATGAGTCCTGCGGGCAGTGCGTGCCCTGCCGTGTGGGCACCGTCCGACAGGAAGAAGCGCTCTACAGGCTGGCCACGAGTGGTTCGCAGGACGATGTCGCGATGATCTCGGACATCGGCCG
>JALYYE010000247.1 GCA_030946735.1 Candidatus Dormiibacterota bacterium | reverse complement strand
ACTCAAGGCCATCGACCGCTACTGACCGGCGCCGAGCCGCCGCCAGCGTTTCCGGATCATATGCCAGGGCCAGCCGCGCGCCCCAGAGATCGATGTGGTATCCGGGCAGACGGCGGCGGCCCTTGCGGGGCATGTCGACGTCGGGCAGCGACTTGACCTCGAGCGCGCGCCGCGGAATCGCCTTGCTCACGGCCCAGGCGAGCAGGCGCTCGGGGTCGGAGCTCACGACTTTGCCATACCAGCCGGGGCCGAAGCGCGCGTGTTCGAGGTAAACGAGCGGGGCCAGCCAGAGGCCACCGGCCGACGCGTGGCGGAATCCGTCCGCCCGGCGCGCGAAAGCGCGCGGGGTTTCAGGCGGCACGGATAAGGAAGCGGGCCGGATCGAAGGCATCAAGCGGAAGTCGAGGCCGGCGGTTCGCAAGCAGATCGGCCATCAATTCTCCGGTGATCGGCGCCAGGAGGATGCCATCCCGATAATGGCCCGCGGCGACCGTCACGCCATGCCATCCAGGGAAACGGCCAAGCAGCGGGAGCCCGTCCGATGTTCCCGGACGCAGCCCGGCCCAGGCTGTCGCGAAGGTGGCGTCGGCCAATCGGGGCGCGAGACGCGGCACCATGGCGAGCAGTCCGGCGATGCCGGCCGCCGTCGGGCGCGCGTCGTAGCCGGCCTCCTCCACGGTAGTTCCTACATAGGTTGATCCGTCGGGCTTGGTGAGCATGTACCCCTCGGCGGAGCTGACAACCATCCGAAGCGCAGTCCCGGTGGTCCGCAAGGCCACCATCTGGCCACGCACCGGCCGAACCGGGATCGGCGTGTGCAAGGCAGCCGACCACGAGGACGCCCACGCGCCGTTCGCGATCACCACCTCGCCGGCATGGACGGCTTCGCCACCGATCGCCACGCCAATCACCCGATCACCGTCCGTCAGGAGCCGCTCGATCGCGGCGCCCTCACGCAGCACGGCCCCCAGGTCCTCCGCTGCTCGGACCAGCGCTTGAGCCAGGGCCCGCGGCATTACCTGGTGATTCTCCGGATAGTGGAGCGCCGCGCGGATTACCGGGTTGAGCGCCGGCTCGAGATCGAGCACGGCTTCTCGATCGACCCACCCGACCACCACCCCGTGTTCGACCTGCCAGGCGCGGTGCGCCCGCAACCGCGGCTCGTCGTCTTCGTGCAGGGCGACGTGCAGCAGCGGCGCTGCGCGATAGCCGATGTCCATTCCCGTCCGGTGGAGGAGCTCTGTTGCCAGCGCCGGGAAAAGCCGCGCGCTCTCCGCCTCGAGCGTGGACAGGGCCGCTGGGGTGGTGCGGTCCGGATTTAGCTGGATCATGCCGGCGGACGCTCCGGTGGCCCCACCGCCGATCTGGCCGCGCTCGAAGACCATCACTTTCAGGCCGGTTTTCGCCAAGTTGTACGCGATCGAGGTGCCGATCACTCCCGCGCCGACAACGATAACGTCCGGGCTCACACGGCCGATGTTAATCCGTGGTCGACGCGGGGGCTGCTTAGTCGATCAGGCGACGCAGCCGCAGGTCTTCGCTCGCCCGCGCTTCCTGGTAGAGGGCGCAGGTGGCCATTTTGCCCAGGCAAGGGGGCGACGGCCACTTCACGATCCCGTGGAAGCGGTGGACCTTGCGGTCGACGTGGCAGTCGGCCTGAAAAACCTTGAAAAAGGCGGTCCGCTTACGCAGGATTTGCTCGAGATAGGGACAGTGCATTGCAGGGAAAAGTGATACTACAAGGCTACCACGACGCTGGCTTCGGGTCGCCCTGAAATGGCCCTCTTCAAGGCTAGTAACGCAGCGTCCACAAGCTTCCAGCCCAGTGCCACCGACCCGTTACACTCAGCCGTGGCGCATGTTCGGATCGGGATCTCAAACGTAATACGTATGCGGGAAACTGGCTTCTGGCGATCCCCGTCCATGCTGTCCTGGTGGCGCCGCCGCCGACCAACGATTTCGCAACCTGGGGGGAAACAGCGACGGTTGGTCTTTGTCCTGGGGGGTGGAGGCAGCCGCGGCGCCTGCAGCGTGGGGGTGCTGAAGGCGCTGCTCGAGGCGGGCATCAAGCCGGACGGTCTGGTGGGTTGCAGCTCCGGTGCCTTCAATGCGGTCGCGCTGGCCGCCAAGCCTGACCTGGAAACGATCGATCAGCTCGCCCAGGTCTGGCGCTCGATTCGCAACCGCGATCTCTTCGACCGCAACCCACTGCGGATGGCATACCGCTACGTGCGCACGCGCAATAGCGTCTTCGACAGTCGCTACCTGCGAACGCTGGCCGCCATGAACCTACCCGCGACATTCGAACAGCTCGTCTTGCCCTGCGCGGTGATCGCCACCAACCTGACCCGCGCTCGCAAGGAGATCTTCACCACCGGCAGCGTGCCGGATGCGGTCGCCGCCTCCGCCGCCATCCCCGGCCTCTTCAATCCATACCGCATAGGCGATGAAGAATTCGTCGACGGTGCGGTGGCCGAGAACGTCGGCCTCCCGGAAGCGATTCAACTCGGGGCCACCCACATCGTCGCCATCGATAACAGCACCTCCAATCCGCGCCGGCCGCCGAACCACACGCTGACGGGCATCCTGGCGCAGAGCATCCAGATCATGCTCGGCCAGCGAATGCTGGAGGAATATCAGCGCTACTCGGACCAGGCTGAGATCTGCCTGTTGGTCCCCAATGTCGAGTTCGGCACCGCCGGGACGGACTTCAGCCAGGTGGATCGACTGATCGACGAGGCCTACGCGCGCACCCGCGGTTTCCTCAAGGCCGGCGGCCTCGATCGCCGCGGCCAGCTGGAGCCGGGCATCCATTACATGCTGCCGCCGCGGCATTCGTCCATCATCAGCCTGGCGCAGTGACGGCCGCCGCGTCGAAACCGGTCCGCCGCTGGCGGTTGGCTCAATGGATCTGGCCGCTCGGTTTACTGGTGATCGCCTGGCTGATCACGCCGCTCCGGGC
>JALYYE010000243.1 GCA_030946735.1 Candidatus Dormiibacterota bacterium | reverse complement strand
GCCAGGGGCTGTGGCGACTGGCAGTATGCGCAAGCGCCGACCGCGCCCTTCAATCTCGGCAATTCCTACCGGTACGAGAATTTCGGCAGCGCCATCTTCACCGTCAGTGCCGACGCCCCGCAACGCCATTGGGCCGACGGCCTCTTCTGTCCGAACGATGCGGGAGCCGTGATGATCGAGATCCCCACCGGAATCGTAGCGGGGTTTTCCTTCGGCTATAGTGTTTCGCTGGCAGACAACAACATACGCGCCACGGGCATGAAGCGACTGGTGGTCGATACCATCCACGCTCTCGCGGCGGCGGCGAACGTGTCCTAGCCGGCGGCCAACCAGGCGCGATCGAACCGTTGGTCCTGTGGCTGGGCCACGACTCCCTGCACCCGCCGGCTCATCACGATCATTTTTGGCTTGGCGCTGAGGACGATCAGGACCGCCTGCTCCGCCAGCGCCTGGCGAACGAGTCCGGCGACGTCGGGATGGAGGGCGGCGACGGCGCCTGTGTACCGGCCGTCGAAGGCCCCGCCCACGTTCGCGAAAATGCAGAAGTCGCAACCGCCAGGGGCGGGCGACAGGTACGACAGCACGTGGAGGGGGTTCGCGTCGCGCTGACCGATGAACCCCAGCCCCGCCAGGTCATAGCCGGCTGCGCCGAGGTCGACGTCGAAGAAGTGGTTGACGTTCGGCGTCTCCACCCGGGCATCGACGCCCACCGCTCCCATCTGGTTTCGAAGCAGCGTCGCCGTCATGTCGCGCTCGGTCAGGTCGCCGAGGGCGACGTGGAGGGTCAGCCGCTGTCCGTTCCGGGCACGGATGCCGTCGGAGCCGGTACGCCAGCCCGCCGCGTCGAGCACCGCCCTCGCTTTTGCCGGGTCGTAGCCGAGCCCATCGGCATGGGAGGTCCCGGCGACCGCGGATGGGACGAGGCCTGAGGCGGCACCAAAGCCGCGCCATGCGTGATTCACGATGTCGCTCTCGTCGACTGCCATGGCGACCGCCTGCCGCACCGCAGGATCCTGCACGATGGCATGCGCGTCGGGGCGCTGCAGGTTGAATAACAGGAGGTCCGCGCCTTCAAGGCCTGATCGGAGGAGCTTCAGGTCCGGGCTCCCCGCGACGTCCGCCGCCTGGGATGGCCCCATGTCCAGGGCGACGTCGACCGCTCCGGCACGCAGCGCCTTGAGGCGGTCCTCGACGCTGTCGATGTAGCGCAGGGTAAGACGCGAAATCCTGGGACGGCCGCCCCAGTAGCCATTAAAGCGCGCCAGGATCAGCTCGCGCCCGGGAAAGTACTCGACGAATCGGAACGGCCCAGTGCCGATCGGGGTGTTGTCATGGCGCGTCCCCGCACCTGGGTAGGTGCCGACGGCGACCATCCCGCGGCGCTGGTCGGCCAGCGATTCCACCAGCCGCCGGTTGGGAACCACGGTCTCCACATCGACGGTGTAGTCGTCGACGGCGGTGACGCGCGCACCCGGGCCAAGCGCCAGGTAGTTGACCCGCCCGGTTCGCATCCAGCGTTCCATCGTCCACTGCACCGCTGCCGCGGTGAAGACCGTCCCGTCGTGAAAACGCACGCCTCGGCGGAGGGTGAAGCGCCAGGTCTTGGGCGCACGGAATTCCCACTCGGTGGCCAGCAAAGGTTCCAGCTTGAAGTCCGGCCCCATCCGGACCAGCCCCTCCATCACCTGCGTGGTTGGGCCCAGGGCGACATCGGCTTCGTCGCGGGGCTCGGTTTGCTGGAAGTCACCGCTGGCCGCAATGGTCAAATCCTGCTGCGAGGCCTGGATCGGACCGGCGAGCGACGGCGTGCCGCAGCCGGCGAACACAATTGCGATCCCCAGGAAGATGCAAAAGCCGCCGGCTTGGCCGGCGGCTCTTTGCCTGCAGTCGACTACGTGGCTAGCGTCGCGCGAGCGCCACCGCCTCGCCGCGCCGCACTTCGCGAACGAAGAACCCAACGCCTGCAATGAAGAGGGCGGCTCCCAGGATGCCAAGGATCGCGATGGCGGCCAACCAGCCGCCGTTCAGACCCTGGCTACTGCTGGTTGACGCCGCGGCGACGGGCGCCGGGATGTTGGCCGCCGGCGCGGCAATGCTGCTGCCGGAGCCTGCGGTCGACGGTGTGCCGACCTGGAAAGACGTGCGAGCCGGTGTGCCGAACGCCGGCGCGCCGGTGTTGTCATTCTGGGTGGCGATGATCACGTAGTACCCGGCCTGTGCATCGGCCGGAATCTTCACGGCGGCGCTGATGTTGCCTGAGGCATCCGGTTGGGCCTGGCCGAGCACCGGACCTGCCATCGCGTTCCAGTGCAGGCTGACGGCGCTTCCCGCCGGATCGAAGGCGTGACCCGCAATCGTTACCGCCGTCCCGGCATCACCCGTCGGCGTGCTGGGCGTGATGGTCGCGAGACTGGTGCACGCGAAGACACCGACGACCCCCATGAGGAGCAGGGCGCCGGCACCTCCCGCGGCAATGCCGAACTTCTTGAGCTGCCTTACCATGCTTCCTCCTTTTCCGAGCGTGGAGCCACCACGTCGATTGACTCCGACGTGTTACGTATACTCTGCCCGCCCGATGACCACGTCAATAGGTGCGTCAGACATATTGGTCGCTGCCAAAAGCTCAGCGAGTTCGCGTCCTTCGAGCGTCTCTCGGTCCATAAGGGCGTCCACAATGCGCTGCAGCGTGACCCGTTCGCCCTCGATGAGGGTCGCGGCGCGGTCGTGGGCCTCCTGCATGACGAGGCGGACTTCGTCATCGATGTCCGCGGCGGTCCGGTCGGAGGGGGACAGCGTACCGGGCCCCAGGCCATCGGGAGCGCGCAGGGTCATCGGCCCAAGCCGCTCACTCATGCCGAAGTCGGCGACCATCCGCCTGGTGAGCTCGGTTGCACGAAAGAGATCATCCTGGCCGCCGCTGGACGTTTCCCCCACGCCGAGCTCCTCCGCGGCGCGCCCGCCGTGCAGGACGGCGAGCTGCGTCAGGAGTTGCGAACGGCTGATCAACATCCGGTCTTCGGGGATCGTCCGGGTGTAGCCAAGCATGTAGCCACGCGAAACGACGGAGATCTTCGACACCGGATCGGCGCCCGACAGCCGGGCGGCCACAAGCGCGTGGCCGGCTTCGTGGAAGGCAATGATCCGCCGTTCCCGGGGACCCAAGAGGCGCGAGCGTCGTTCCGGCCCGGCGACGACCCGGTCGACTGCCTCGTCCAGCTCAGACCCCCCGATGGTGTTGCGATGCCGGCGGGTCGCAAGCAGCGCGGCTTCGTTCATCACGTTCGCCAGGTCCGCCCCGCTGAACCCGGGAGTGCGGCGAGCGAGGCGATCGAGGTCGACATCCGCCTCGAGTGGCTTTCCCCGTGCGTGCACCCGCAGGATGGCGGCGCGACCACGCATGTCCGGCTGGTCAACCACAAGGCGGCGATCGAAGCGTCCGGGCCGCAGCAGCGCCGAGTCAAGGATGTCGGGGCGGTTGGTTGCGGCCATGACGACGACCCCCGCCCGGGTGTCGAACCCGTCGAGCTCGACGAGCAACTGGTTCAGCGCCGCTTCGCGCTCGTCCTGTCCCCCGACCAGCATCCGGCTCTTCCCCACGGCATCGAGCTCGTCGATGAAGACGATCGCCGGGGCGTGGCGCTTTGCCTCTCGAAACAGATCGCGGATTCGGGCGGCGCCGACCCCCACATAGAGCTCGACGAAATCTGAGCCCGAGATCGAGAAGAAGGGGACGCCGGCCTCACCGGCGAGCGCGCGCGCCAGGAGCGTCTTGCCGCAACCGGGCGGCCCAGATACCAGGATGCCTTTCGGCACGCGGGCTCCCATGGCGCCGAACTGTTTGGGGTTCCTCAGGTAGTCACGGAGCTCCTGCAGCTCTTCGACGGCCTCGTCGGCGCCGGCCACGTTCGCGAACGTCACCCGGTCGGTGCCGGCGCCGCGCCGGGCGGCCGAGCGTGTGATGCTCGCCAGCGCGTCGGGCTGCCGGCTCAAGAGGAAGATGAGGAAGAATGCGTCGATCAGCGTGATCGTCGGGAGGATGATCAACAGGGGATAGACCAGGGATTTCCACCATTCCTGCTCGACCTGGGTGGCCACGCCGGCGGTCTGTAGCGTGGCCAGGAACTGGGGAACGGTCTCGGGCGGCACGGCCACCCAGTAGGCCCCCTGGTCCGACCGCCCTGTAAAGCGGTAGTCATGGTCGAGGAAGGTCGCGGACTGAATTTGACCCGCTTGTACCATCCGCTGGAACTCATCGAGCCGGAGCTGGCGGCCGTCGGACCGCGGTGCCGATAGCACGATCATGAGGATGGCCGCGCCAAGCAGCACGGGGATGGCGGCGCCAAGGAGGATAATCGCCGTCCGCCGGACTCGCCGCGGCGCCGGCTGTGCGTCCTGCCGACCCGAACCGGGTGGAACCTGAATCATCTGGTTCGCGGACGGGAACGCCGCCCGTCCGCGACCTACAGACTAGCGGCTTGGGGTGCCGGCCGGTGTCCGGGTTTCCACGGGTGCTTCCGCCGGCGCACGGCGGCGCCGCATCCAGAGGGTGGCGATGATAAGGCCAAGGCCCAGGCCCAGGAGCAGGACCTCGGCCGCGAGCAGGACGACACGCCAGTCGATGCCGCTCGACGTGGTCGACGCCGCGGCCGCGAGGTCGGCGCGGGTGAAAAAGATGTCCTGTGCCTGGGTATCGGTGTTGCCGTTCCGCGTGTCGGACCACGCCGCGTAGAACACGGTATTTGCGGATGCGATCGCCGGTGCGACGACGAAGAAGTACTGGCCATTCCAGGTGCCGATCCGCCGATCGATCGGGTGATCGCTCAGCCGGATGGCCGGCCCAAAGGTTTTCCCGTCGTTGGTCGAGGACGCCTGGAAAACGTCCGCGATCTTCCCCAGGTTGCTCATGCCAACGTCGGCAGGGACCTCGAAGGGGTCGTTACGGTAGTCGTACCAGGCGACATCGAGCCGGCCGTTCGGCGCGAAGGCGAGGGCCGGATAGAGCTGATTGATGTTTCGGCCTGCGGTGTACGTCACCAGGCTCACGGGAACCGAGTCGGTCCAGCTCGAACCGCCGTCCGCCGACGACTTGACCAGGACGTTGTCCTGCACCGTCTTGGGCGCGGCCAGGTGGTTGTCGTACCAGGCCATCACGATCGTCCCATTGGTGGGGTCCACCGCTGCGACCGGGGAGCTGCTGCGCTTCGAGCCCGGGTCAATCACTTTGTTCGTGAAGGTCTTGCCGTGATCGGTCGACTTCGCCGCGTAGAGCTTGGGCGGCGCGGGCGGCGGGAAGGGCGTGGACTCACGCGACACATCGATCAGGTTGCCCTTCGAGACCACGAGGGAGACGCCCTGCGCCGGAAAGCCGACGTCGACCGGGCTGCCGAAGGTCTTACCGCCGTCGCTCGAGGCGGCGACCAGGCCCGCGTCCAGCTTGTTGGCATCGAAGTTAAACGTCTTTGCCCAGCCGACGTACAGGCGGCTCGGGTTATCCAGGTCGACGGCGACCGACGCCTGATAGTTGACATCGGCTTTTGTCGGATCGGTAGAGGTGGTCGCCTGGTAGACGACGGTTGTCTTGTACGCATGTCCATTGTCACTGGACTTCGCCAGCAGGATGCTCCGGCTGTCACCGTCGCCCGCTTTTGCCGCGGCGAAGGCGTAGTAGAGCGTTCCCTGGCGGTCATAGACCAACTGCGTCGACGCGCCGGTATTGTAGAGGTTGCCGTTTTGAGGGCCGCAGTTGACGTAGTCGCTGTTCTGCGGACTCGCCCCGGCGCTCCAGGTGTGGCCGGCATCGCTGGAGACGTGCGTCAGGCACTGGCCACGCTGCAGGTCGATCTCGCCCATCGCGACCTCGTTGGGATTCGCCGGATTGACGGCGAGGCTGGGCGCGTCGTGGGTCCGGGTGGCCGTCTTATCGGTGTTGACCTGGCCGTTCGGCTGCACCGTCGGACCCCCGGCGGCAGAGGCTGACAACCCCACCAGCAGGATCGCGCCGGTTGCCGCCAGCGGTGATAGGACGCGGACGAAGGCGCGATGTCTCATAGATGATTCCCTCCCAGGATCTTCGAGCGGTGACTTCCCAAGTACCATGCGAACTCATGAGGCGTCAATAGATGCAAATCGCACCTAGGGAACGGCCGCCCTGTAGGCTAGGTATGGGATAGGCTATCGGCGGGAGCCAACGGGTCGATATGCAAGCGGACCGCCAAGGGGAAAAGCCATGAACTCACAGAAGCTGAAAGATTCGTCGTCCAGGACAGGGATAAGTCGGCTGTGGCTCGGGGTCGCCGCCGTCGTTGGCGCTGCCGGCGCCTACCTTGCCGACCCGGAGCGCGGGGGTGCCCGACGGGAAGCGGCGGTCCGGCAGGTTTCGGGCGCCACGAAGTCCGTCACAGAGCGCGCGAGTCGCTTGCGCGACGCGGTGAGCGCCCGGCTGTCTCGGCCCTCAGAGGACAAGCTCCCGAAGCAGGTGAGCGTTCCCACGGATGTTGACACCGCGGCTCCCGTCAAGCCGCCGTCGGTGGGCCTGCGGCCGGCTCCGAGTGTGCCGCCGGCAAGCGTGCCGCCGGCCACTCAAGCGAACGCGGAACCAAAAAAAACCGGATCGTGAGCCGGTGAAGATCGCCGTTTCCGGGAAGGGCGGGACAGGGAAGACGACGATCGCGGCGACACTGGCGCGCGTGCTGGCGCGCCAGGGACAGAACGTCCTCGCGATCGACTGTGATTCGAATCCCAACCTGGCCGTCAGTCTCGGGTTGGACGACAGCGTTGCCCGGCACATTCGTCCCATGCCGAAACGGGCCCTTGATGACGGCAGCAGTGTGAGCGATCTGATGGCGGAGTACGGCTTCGACGCGCCGGACGGCGTGGAGCTCTTGCTCGCCGCCCGCATCGAGCAGGCCGGCGCCGGTTGAACGTGCGGTAACCATGCCACCGTGCGTGGCTTACTGGCCGAGATGGTCAGCAAAGAGGCGGACGTCACGGTGGTCGACATGGAAGCCGGGCTCGAGCATCTATCCCGTTCGGATGGGACGCTCAAGCACGTCGATCACCTGATGATCGTGGTCGAGGCCTACGTGAAATCGA
>JALYYE010000224.1 GCA_030946735.1 Candidatus Dormiibacterota bacterium | reverse complement strand
ACCTGCACTGGGCCCCATTGTATGCGTAGAATCGGCCTCAGTTCAGACGAGGGAGGGAGCGTTGCCGGTATCGGTGACCAATTCGCAAGTGGTCTACGACGCCATGAAGGGCGTCGGCGTCACGCTGGTGAGCGCGCTCCCGGAGACCTGGCTGGTGCACCTGATCCGCATGGCCGATGAGGACCCGGAGATGACGCTGGTTCGGCTCGCCAAGGAGGAAGAGGGCGTCGGGGTTTCCGCCGGAGCCCATTTTGCCGGGATCAGATCGGCGATGCTGCTGCAGAACCACGGCTTCCTGCAGGCTATCAACGGCATCGTCGGCGTTTCGCTGCTATACAAGATTCCGCTGCTGATGCTGATCACGGATCGTGGCAGCTTCGGCGAAAAGGACCCCTGGCAGACGGAGGGCGGCAAGTACACCCGTCCGGTACTCGATGCGCTGCACATTGCGCATGACGACCTGAAGCGACCTGATGAGGTGCAATCGAAGATGGCGCAGGCGATGACGCTGGCGCAAAGCTCGCTCTCGCCGGTGGCCCTCCTCCTCCAGCGCGACCTGATGTGGGAAGAGCCGAAATGAAACGTCTCGACTGCTTGAAAGCGATCTATCCCGCGCTCGAGGACTGTGCGGTCGTCACCATCATGGGCGCCGTCGCGGCCGAACTCTACTCACTCGGGCACCGTGCCAACTTCTTTTACCTCGAGCACGCCATGGGCCTCGCCTCCTCGATCGGACTCGGCATCGCGCTCACGCAGCCTCAACGCAAGGTGGTCGTGATCGACGGCGACGGCTCGGTGCTGATGAACCTCGGCGGGCTGACGACGCTGGCACGCTCGCGGCCGAGCAACCTGGTGCATGTCATCTTCGACAATGAAACATTGCTCTCCGTCGGCGGCGGTGCCCCCGGCGGCTACAAGTGGTTCACTACCGCGACCTCCGCCGGTACCGACCTGGCGGCGATGGCGAAAGCGGCCGGTTTTCCGCGGGCCCAGATGGTCCGCGAGCTGGAGGATTTCGAGGAAGCGGCGCTGGACGCCATCAACGGCGACCAGCTCAGCTGCGTCGTCGCCAAAGTCGACGCCGAGATGCCCAAGAGCTTCCTGATGGACGTCCACATGCTCGAAAACCGCTTCGAGTTTTCCCGGGCGCTGCAATCAAAGGGAGGAGTGAATGAGCACGCAAGTAGGTAACCTGGCGTCTTTCGTCGAAGGCCTCGTCTCCGGTTCGATCGACGTCATCGACCTGACCCAGCCGCTCTCGGAGCGGACGCCGATGATTCAGCTGCCACCGCCGTTCGCCAACACCCCGAACTGGAAGACTCATGAGATCAGCCGCTACGACGAGAAAGGGCCGGCCTGGTACTGGAATTGGTTCGAAGGCGGCGAGCACGCTGGCACCCATTTCGACGCCCCCATCCACTGGGTCACCGGCAAGGACAAGGACGATGTCTCCCAGGTTCCGGTCAAACGGCTGATCGGCCCGGCGGTCGTCATCGACAAGTCCAAGGAGGCGCAGGCCAATCCCGACTACCTCTTGACGCTGGACGACATCCAGGCCTTCGAGCGGCTGCACGGCCCGTTGCCGAAAGGCTCGTGGCTGCTCTACCGCACGGGCTGGGATGCCCGGGCAAGCGACCAGAAGGCATTCCTTAATGCGAACGAGACCGGCCCCCATACGCCGGGCATCGACATCGAGCTGGCGAGGTGGCTGGCGAAGGAGAGCCCGTTTTTCGGAGTCGGCGTTGAGACGGTTGGCACCGATGCGGGCACCGCTCACTCCTTCAATCCGCCGTTCCCCTGCCACCAGTTCCTGCTGGGCGCCAACAAATATGGATTGACGCAGCTGGCCAACCTCTCGAAGCTGCCGGCGACGGGAGCCGTTCTGGTGGTCGCACCGCTCAAGTTGGTCAAAGGATCGGGAAGCCCCTGCCGGGCCCTGGCGCTGGTTCAGCGATAAGCGCGCCCACCGGCCTGGAGCTCCGACCGGTCACCCTGGAGGAGCAGCGGGCGTACTCGACGCTGATGCGGCGCGCCTTTGGTGCGCCCCTTCCTACCGACGAGGAGCTGGCGATCGGCAGGGGGATCACCGAGTTCGACCGCACCCTGGCGTTTTTCGATGGCCCAGAGATGGTCGCCACCGCGGGCATCTTTTCCTATGAGATGACCGTGCTCGGAGGCACGTTGCCGTGCGGCGGGGTCACTCGCGTGAGCGTGCTCAGCACGCATCGCCGCCGCGGGTTGCTGACGGCCATGATGCGGCGCCAGCTCGAGGACATGCACGAAAAGGGTGAGCCGCTTGCGGCCCTGTACGCCTCTGAGGCACCCATCTATGGGCGGTTCGGATACGGCCTGGGAACCTACCAGGCCGCCGTAGAGATCGAGCGCGCCCACGCAGCCTTTGCCAAAAAGGTTACCGGCAACGAGCGGCTCACCATGGTGGACGTGCCAACCGCGGTGCGAGCATTCACCCGTGTCTGGGAGCAGGCCCGCCCCAAGCAGCCGGGCATGCTCACCTTCGATGACCGCTGGATGCACACGCAGCTGGCCGACCTGGAGATGCACCGGGAAGGTGCCAGCCCTCACTATCGGGTGCTCTGCCAGGCCGGCGAAGAGCCTACCGGTTTCGCGATTTACCGGATCAAGATGGATTGGGATGCCTCTGGCCCGAATGGGACGTTGCGACTCGAGATGCTGATCGCCGCAACCGCCCAGGCGTACGCGGCGCTCTGGGGCCACGTGCTGGGGGTGGACCTGATGGCGCGCGTCACCGCGGAGATGCGGCCGGTGGACGAGCCCTTGCGCTTCCTGCTGGCGGACTCGCGGCAGCCGAAGACCAGGATCGAAGACGGCGTCTGGCTACGCCTGGTCGATGTCGCGGCCGCCCTGGCCGGACGCCGCTATGCGGTCGAAGACCGCCTCGTCCTGCGCGTCCGCGACCCATTCTGTCCATGGAACGAGGGGCAGCATGAGCTGATTGGCGGGCCGAGAGGCGCCCAGTGCAAGTCCACCAGCAGCGCGCCCGACCTCGCCCTCGACGCCGCGGATCTCGCCGCGCTGTATCTAGGAGGCAATCGATTTCGGACCCTATTCGAAGCCGGGCGCATTGAGGAGCATCGTCCAGGCTCGATCGCCCGTGCCGATGCGATGTTCGCCACGGAGCGTGCCCCCTGGTGCCCCAGCCACTTCTAGATCTCGCCGAGGCGGGATAATCGCTCCGTGGACCGCGAGACCTGCCTATCTTTCGACCGGC
>JALYYE010000215.1 GCA_030946735.1 Candidatus Dormiibacterota bacterium | reverse complement strand
GTCGCAAACCCCGGCCAATCGGCCTAGCCTCGCCTTCGTCAGGAAGCGGGGCGCGTGCGCAGCGCCGTGACGAGGGTCACCGTGTCGACGAAGACCGCGGCCAGAAAGGTGAACTGGTAGAGCGTCAGGGCGAATCCCGCCGCGGAGCCCTGGTCCGGTCCGAGCAACGCGGCCGCCAGGCCGGACCAGAGCCCGCCGAGGATCATCAAGGGCAATCCACAGCCGCTCACGATGCGTAGCCGGCCGAGAACAGCGCGGGGCACCCGACCCGCGCTGACGGATGGACCGGCGCTGACGATGACCCAAGCGAGGAGACCGGCCGTCACCAGAAACGGAACCGCGCCGATCGCCATGATCGGCACGAACCCGGCGAGGTTGCTCCCCGCCTGGCCGACCGCGAACAGCAGATAGATCAGCGTAAGATTCGCGGCCGCAACCGTCGCCAGCAGGGCAGTGAGTACCGCCAGCAGGATCAGTCGACGGCCGGCACCGCTCACCCTTGTGGTACGCATCGACAGCCGCAGGGTAACGCTTCCAAGGACCCCGTGAACGTTAGAAACCCTTAGCCCAGTTGCCCCGCGTTTGACGAGGGCATACCTGAGGGCTAGTATCAAGCGTGGCCTCGCGGGCGAGGCGCTCTGGAAGAGGCGATCGAATAGGTAGGGAGGAAGCTTTATGAATAGCTCCAGGTTGGGGCCTGTTTTGTCTGTTGCCGTCCTCGTTTCGTTACTGGCAGCGTGCGGCGGAAGTAGCACGACCTCGGCGAGCAAGCCGCTCACGGGAAAGAAGGTCGAGGTGGCCGCGGTCTGGTCGAAGGACGAGCAAAAGAATTTCGAGGCGGTCCTCAAGGCCTTCTCTGATAAGACAGGCGCGACCGCCACCTTCACCTCGACGGGCGATGCAATCGGGACGGTAATCGGCTCCCGGATCGCGTCCAAGAACCCGCCGGACGTGGCTATCCTGCCACAGCCCGGTCTGCTTCACGACCTGGCCGCGAAGGGGGCACTGAAGGAGCTGGACAGCGATACCGCCAGCCTCGTCACCCAGAACTTTGGCAAGACCTGGATCGACCTTGGTTCGGCCAACGGGAAGTTCTACGGCGTTTTCTACAAGGTCGCCAACAAGTCGACCGTGTGGTACAACGTCAATGCCTTCAAGCAGGCGGGCGTGAGCGCGCCGAAGTCGATGGCCGACCTGACTCAGGTCCTCAGTACCCTCTCGGCGTCGGGCGTGAAGCCGGTGTCGGTGGGCGGGGCCGATGGCTGGACGCTGACGGACTGGTTCGAGAATGCCTACCTCAACATCGCCGGTGCCGACAACTACAACAAGCTCACCACCCACGCCCTCAAGTGGACCGACCAGACCGTGAAGGACACCTTCAGGGCGCTGGGGCAGGTCCTGCAGGACAAGTACGTCGCCGGCGGGCTTACGGGCGCGCTGCAGACGGACTTCCCGACCTCGGTGTCGAACATCGCCGGCAATCCCCCGAAAGCCGCGATCGTCTATGAGGGCGACTTCGTCGAAGGGATTCTGACCGGGACCGCCAAAATGAAGCCGGAGACCGACTTCAACTTCTTCCCCTTCCCCGGGAAGACCGGCCCTTCGAACGCCGCCATGGTCGGGGGCGATGTCGCGGTGCGGATGACGGACAACACGGCAGCGGTTGAGCTGATGAAATACCTGGCCAGCCCGGAAGCCTTCCAGATCTGGGGCGCAAAAGGTGGCATCACATCGGCCAACAAGAAAGTCGACCTTTCAATCTACCCCGATCCGGTCGCAAAGGGCGCGGCCCAGGCGCTGACCACTGCCCAGACCGTTGTCTATGACATGTCAGACCAGGCGCCGTCGGCGTTCGGGTCCACCAAGGGGTCAGGCGAGTGGGCCGACCTCCAGCTCTGGCTGAAAAATCCCACCAACATTGACGCCGCCTGCGCCCAGCTCGAGAAGGACGCGACGGCCGCCTACGGTAGCTAGCGAGACCTTTGATACGTGAGCACGGTCGTCCCGGCGGTCGCACCACCGGTCGTTGAAGAGAAGCGCCCGAGCCGCGCGGCTCGGGCGCCGGCGCCACGCTGGAATCGCGCCGCCATCGGCTTCCTGGCGCCGGCGGCGATCTTCGTCGCGATCTTCATCGTCTATCCGGTCATCGCCACCATCATTCGGAGCGCGTTCAACCGCTCCGGTGACAGCTTCGTCGGGCTCGACAACTATGTGAAGGTCTTCACCGACAGCCGGACGCTCCACGCGATCCAGAACAACATCATCTGGCTGCTCGTCTTCCCCATCGCCGTGACGGGTTTCGGTGTCCTCTTTGCCGTTTTGCTCGAGCGCGTTCCCTACCGGCTCGTGGTCCG
Source organism: Candidatus Dormiibacterota bacterium (assembly GCA_030946735.1). Taxonomy (GTDB): domain Bacteria; phylum Chloroflexota; class Dormibacteria; order CF-121; family CF-121; genus CF-13. Next base: position 355 of record JALYYE010000215.1, on the reverse strand, counting down.
GACCATCCTGTTCACCCCCATGGCGGTGTCGCTGCTGGCCAGCGGCGTCATCTGGCGGATCATGTATCAGCAGAGCCCCGAGACCGGCGCCATGAACGCGGTGATCGCGTCGGTAGCGAACGCCATCACCCATCCCGGGCACTACCAGGGCGCTCGGCCGTCGCAGCCCGACCTCATCCAGCCGGTGGGTGACGGCTATCAGTTGGCGCAGACCGTCGCTCCCGGCGGTGTCGTCCACATGGGGTTCATCGCGTTTCCGGTTTCTGAGATTCCCGCCGGCGCGCAGGACGCTAAGGACCCATCGGCTCAGCCCGGCCGCATCGTTGGGGTCGTCTGGCGCGATTTCATTCCCGGT
>JALYYE010000186.1 GCA_030946735.1 Candidatus Dormiibacterota bacterium | reverse complement strand
GTGCCGAGGCTGAAGAGCTGCCGTCGCCGATCTCGGCAATGACCGCGCCGATCGGCGCGCTTTCCCCCTCGGGAACCAGGATTTTACTCAGTTTTCCGGTGGCGTAGGCCTCGACCTCGATGTTGGCCTTGTCGCTTTCGATCTCGACCAGCGGCTCACCCTTTTGGACCTGGTCACCCTCTTTCTTGAGCCAGCGCAGGATCTTGCCGGTCTCCATGGAATCCGACAGCCGCGGCATCTGGACGCTCGCCATCAGTTTTTGCCGAGCAGTGCCCTGGCCGTGACGATCACGTCCGCCTTCCCCGGAAAGGCGATCTTCTCGAGCTTCTTGTTGTACGGTGCCGGCACCTCGGCGGCCCCAATCCGCGCGACCGGCGCATCGAGATAATCGAACGCCTCCTCGTAAACGCGCGAGGCAATCTCCGAGCCGACGCCGTACGAGCGCCAGCCCTCTTCGACGGTGATCAGCCGGCTCGTCTTCTTGACCGACGCGATCGCCGGCGCCATGTCGAGCGGTCGCAGGGCGCGCATGTCGACGATCTCGGCGCTGATGCCTTCCTTCTCGAGCTCGGTGGCGGCGTCCATGGCGACGATCAGCATCCGTGAGTGCGCGCAGATCGTGATGTGCTCGCCCGCTCGCTTGACTTCGTTTTTGTCCAGCGGGACCAGGTGCTCCCCGTCGGGCACCTCGCCCTTGACGGCATAAGTGCCCTCGTTCTCGATGAACATCACCGGGTTGTCGTCCCGGATCGCGGACTTCAGCATGCCCTTGGCATCGGCGGGCGTGCCGGGCGCGACGACCTTGAGGCCGGGCACGTGGGCGAACCAGTTCTCGTGGCTATGCGAATGTTGCGCCCCCAGCTGATGGCCACCGCCACCTGGCGTGCGGATCACCAGCGGGACCTTCGTCCCGCCGCCGAACATGTAGCGGATGTGTGCCGCGGCGTTCACCACCTGGTCCATCGCGACCATGATGAAGTTGACGGTCATCATCTCGGCCACCGGTCGCAGCCCCGACATGGCGGCCCCAATGGCGGTGCCGATGATGATCTCTTCGGCGATCGGCGTGTCGAGGACGCGCTTCTCGCCGAACTCCTTCATCAGGCCGCGCGTCACCTTGAAGGAACCGTCGTAGAGGCCGATGTCCTCGCCCAGCAGGAACACCGACTCATCGCGCTTCATCTCCTCGCGGAGCGCCTGATTGAGCGCGTCGCGCATGGCAAGGACGGCCATCAGCTCGCCACCTCGCCCGCGTAGACATCGCGATAGAGGTCCTTCGGATCCGGGTCGGGACTGTCCTCCGCGAACTTCACCGCCTCCTCGACCTGGGCAGTGATCTCCTCATCGATCTTCTGGATCTCCTCCGCGCTGAGCATCTTCTGCTTCTTCATGTGCTCGGCGAGGCTGAGGATGGCGTCGCGTGTCTGCCATTCCCTGATCTCTTCTTTGCCGCGGTAGGTGTCGGGGTCGGACATCGAGTGGCCGCGGTAGCGATAGGTGACGCACTCGAGCAGGCTGGGCTCATGCTTCTCGCGCGCCTGGGCGACCAGCTGGTCGGTGATGTGGCGCACGGCAAGCACGTCCATGCCGTCCACGCGTTCGCCGGTCATGTCGTAGGCGCATGCCTTCTTCCAGATCTCGGTGACGGCGGAGGCGCGACTGACTGCGGTGCCCATGCCGTAGAGGTTGTTGACGCAGACGAAGACGATCGGCAAGTGCCAGAGTTTGGCGACGTTCAGGGCTTCGTGGAAGGCGCCGATGTTGGTCGCCCCGTCCCCGAAGATGCTCATCACCACTTCGTCGGTGCCCTGGTAATTGATGGCGTAGCCGCTGCCGCAGGCGATCGGGAGCGCCTGGCCGACGATGGCGTAGCCGCCGTAGAAGCGGTGCTCCTGGCTGAAGAGGTGCATCGACCCGCCCCGACCGTGGGAGGTGCCGGTTTCCTTGCCAAAGAGCTCGGCCATCACGGCCTTGGGATCGAGCCCTTTGGCGAGTGCGTGGCCGTGCTCGCGGTAGGTGCTGTAAACGTAGTCCTTGCGCCGAAGGGCCGAGATGGTGCCGACAATGGTGGCCTCCTCGCCAATGTTGAGGTGGCAGAAGCCGCCGATCTTGGCAGCCTGGTACATCTCGGCGGTCTTCTCCTCGAAGCGACGGATCAGCAACATCTCACGGTAGAGCTTGAGCAGGGTCTCCTTGTCGGTAAGGGACGGTGTCGAACGGCTCTCGGCGGCGCGTTGTTCGACTTTCATGACGGCTCCTGGGAGCCGCCGCTGCAGATGGGGTCCAAAACCCCCCTATTGTAGTGGCGAGCGGCGCAAATTCCCGCGCGTCAAACCCGAGTTGCCGGCTTGTTGGCTCTGAGCGAAAAGAAGAGGGGCAGCTTGCCGTCGAGCTCGGCCGGCAGGCGGTAGCTGCCGTCACTTGACGGAAGCAGGAACGAGACCGGCCATTCGCAAAAGGTGAACTCGTGGAGGAAATCCACCCGCAG
>JALYYE010000185.1 GCA_030946735.1 Candidatus Dormiibacterota bacterium | reverse complement strand
TTTACCCACCCCTGGGCGTGCAGCAATGATGATCAGGTCTGACTTCTGGAAGCCACCGGTTTTTCCATCGAGGTCGCTGAACCCACTGGGCACGCCTGAGACGACTGACTGATCCTTGTGGATCTGCTCGATCTGGTCCCAGGTCGTCTTGAGGATGTCCTTCAGGGCCACAAAGTCCTGCGTGATGCGGCCTTCGGCGATGTTGAAGATCACGCCTTCCGCGGTATCGAGTGCCTGGTTCGCGGGCGTGCTGTCGTCGAACCCGAGCGCCGTGATCCGGCCGCCGGCAGTGATCAACTTTCTCTTGGTGGCGGCCTCCTCGACGAGGTGACCATAGTACTCGACGTTGGCCGCCGTCGGCACACGACTCTCCAGCTCCGCGAGGAACACCTGGCCGCCGATTCGTTCGAGGGCCAGCATCTTCTCGAGTTCGGATGCGAGCGTGAGCAAGTCGATGGGATCGGCGCGGTCGTAGAGGTTCAGCGCCGCTCGGTAGACCTGCGCGTGGTGGTCGAGATAGAAATCCTCGGGCCGGAGGAAGTCGGCAACCCGCACGATTGCGTTGCGATCGAGCATCAAGGAGCCGAGCACCGATGCTTCCGCCTCCAGATTGTGGGGCGGCACGCGGCCACCAGAAGCCGGCGGCGCCGGCGCGCGTCTCAGGTCAACCGTCAAGCGGAGGTGACCATCAACGGGATCCGGGCCGTGACGTCACGGTGGAGCTTCACGTGAGCGGTGCCGGCCCCCATAGCCTTTACCGGCTCGTCGAACTCGATCTTCCGGCGGTCGAGCGTGATCCCGTGCTGCTGCTTGAGCGCCGAGGCGACGTCGGCGTTGGTGACGGCACCGAACAACTTGCCATCCTTGCCGCTGCGCAATTTCAAGACCACCTGAACGGCCTCGAGCTTGACGGCCAGGGCCTTCGCTTCCTCCGCCTCGCGCTGCTCGCGCTGGACGGTCGTGGCCTTGACGCGATCCACGTGCTCCTGGGCACCCTTGGTTGCCGGCTGGGCCAGCTTGCGGGGGAGCAGGAAGTTGCGCGCGTAGCCGTCGGCGACATCCTTCGTCTCACCGGCCTTTCCGGTCCCTTTGACATCTTCGATCAGAACGACTTTTATATCGCCCCCCTCCGGCCGACCCGCTCGAGCGCCAGTCCACGTAGGGCATCGATGCGGCCACGCAGTCCTTCCCGGCTGCGGCGCAGATCCTGGTCGAACACGCTGGTTCCGAGCGCGATCCGCTCCTGATGCTCAGCCACCACGTCTTTGGGCGCCTTCTCGACGAACATGCGGACCGCGAGCACGGTCAGAGCCACCGCGTCCATTTCCCCGAAAACCGGCAGGCGGAGCGGGACATCGACCACCGGGTTCAAGATCAGCGCCATCGCGGCCGCCAGCGCCAGCTTGTTGCGCTGCGGCACGCGCGGATCCCGATAGAGACAGTAGGTCAGCTTTCCATAACGAGGAAGTTCCCGAGCGATCCGCCGGAGCAGCCCGAGACTAAACAGCATGCTTCCTCTTTTTGTGCGAGCCTCCGGTGGTCGACCCTCCTCGACGCGCCGTGGCGCCGCAGATTTTAGCAGAGCCCAGCCTAAAGAACCGTTGTGACAGCTGTCTGTCGCGTTATCCCCAGACGCGTGAATACCGGGCCTGTGGAAAGACCCTGAACAACCAGCGAGAGGAAGACGAAGCCGAAGACCAGGGCTACGATTTCGTCGTGACGCGCGACCGCCGCCGGCACGCCGAGAGCGAGCGCCAGCGAGAGGGCGCCCCGCAGGCCCGCCCAGATCAGCGCCAGACGCCATGACCAGGGCCACAGATCGCCCCGGAGAAGGGTCACCGCGAGCACCATCAACGCCCGCGCCAGCAGCACGGCGACGACGAGTAGCAGCAGCCGTCCGCCCACCTGGACCACCTGGTCGAGGCGAACCTGCAGACCCACCAGGAGGAAGACAAAGCCCGACATCACAAAACCTAGCCGGCGCCAGAAGCGGTGGACCTGGTGGTGGGTCGATGGTCCGTAGGCAGTGCCCAGGCTCAGCGACATCGCGATCACCGCCAGCAGGCCGCTGGCGCCGATCCGGTCGGTGAGCAAGTAGGAAGCATAGGCCGCCAACATCGTGACCGCGATTTGCACCGCGTGGGAGAGCGAAGCGAGAATCCGCCGCGTCACCAACCCAATGCCAACCCCGAGCACAAGGCCGCCGACGGTCTGGAGCAGGACGAGGCCGAGCACGCCAGGCGGATCGATGACCCGCCGCTCGACCAGCGCGAGCGCGACCACGAACAGGAGCGCCGCGACGCCGTCATTGGCGAGGCTCTCCCCTTCGAGCGCGACACGCAGCCGCTCCGGCGTGTGCAGCCGGCGCAGCGCGGCAAAGACCGAGACGGGATCGGTCGCCGCCAGGATGGCAGCCAGCAACAACGCCTCTTCGTACGGAATGCCGACCGCCACGAGGAGCCCGAAGCTCAGGGCAGCGGTCAGGACCGCGCCGGCCACCCCGAGCAAGAGGATCCACGGCAGCTCGCGGCGGATCGCCGCCGCCCGCATCGAGAACCCGGCGTCGAACAGCAGCGGAGGCAAGAAGACGGCGAGCACCAGCCTCGGGCTCACCGTAAAAGCCGGCACGACGCGCGCCGTGGCGAGCACGGCGCCGACCAGGAGCAGCAAGAATGGCCAGGGCCAGCGGCGCAACGCGGTCACGGACCGAGCAGCTCGGGGTGCGTCTCCAGATAGCGCCAGGCGGCCTGCGCATCGGGCGGCAGCGTACCATCGACGATCGCGTCTTCCAGGGCCGACTTGACCCGCTTGATCCAGGGTCCGGCGGGACGGCCGGTGCGCGCCATCAACTCCTCGCCCGACAGAGGCGAGCGGATGGCCGCGATCGCGCCGGCGTCGAGGCGCCGGATGCGCGCCTCGAGATCGTCGATCTTCTTGACGTCGGGGTAGTGGCTGGCCCGCATATCGGCACGCGCCAGTGCCAGCAGCCGATCCAGCTGCTCTCCGGCGTCACGCACCAGGCGGCGCACCGCCTTGTCTTCCCAGCCCTGCGGGTCGTACTGGATCGGCCGCATGTGCAGACGGATCAACGTGATGACCGCGTCGACGAGGTCACCCGGATAGCGCAGGTGCCGGAGCGCCGGGCCGGCCATTGTGGCACCCACGTCCTGGTGCCCGATGAACGTCGGTTTCCCGTCCTTCAGCTCGTGCACCTTCGGTTTCCCGACGTCGTGCAGCAGCGCGGCCAGCCGCGTGATCAGCTCAGCCGGGGCAAGAGACGCGGCAAGCAAGGCGTGGCCGAAGACGTCGTGGCTGTGCCAGCCTCCCTGCTGCATGCCCTTGCCGGCCTCGAGCTGCGGCAGGATGCGCGGAAGGAGCCGGGTCGCATCCAGCAGCTCCAGGCCGCCCTGCACGTTATCGGCCAGCAGCAGCTTGGAGAACTCGTCCCGGATGCGCTCCATCGAAACTGTCGGTGGTTGAAGGCGGTGCGACTGATCGCGGATGGCCGATGCAACCGATGGATCGAGCGTGAATTGGAGGACGCTGGCGAAGCGAACCGCGCGCAGCATTCGGAGGGGGTCTTCGTCGAAGGTCGTCTGCGGCTCGAGCGGCGTGACGATCCGGCGCGCGTCCAGATCGGAGAGGCCGCGTCCGGTCAGGTCGAGCACCGTGCCATCCCAATCCATCAGCAGCGTGTTGATGGTGAAGTCGCGCCTCATGACGTCGTCCTTCAGCGTTCCGGGACTGACGTCCGGCTTGCGGCTGGCACGGTCATATCGCTCGACCCGACTGGAGACGAACTCCAGCGCCTGACGATCGTTTAGATCGAGGTGGGCCGTGCCGAATCGCTCGAAGATGACTGGCGGATGCACCTTCAAAACGGTGCCGACCGCGCTCGCCAGCTCGATCGCGCCCTGGCCTTCCACCAGGATGTCGACTTCGCGGATCGCATCAGCCCGAGCGCCACCGAGCAACCGGTCGCGCACGTAGCCCCCCACGACCAGGGCGCGCTGCCCGCGCTGCCGCGATTGCTCCTGAACCGCGGCAAAGGCCCGCTCCCATTTCGGGAGGGCCGGCGGATCAAGCCGAGCGGGCATGCCTAGCGTGAAGCCGCGCGAACTCGACCGCACCGATCAGCCCTGCATCATCGCCGAGCGCGGGGGGGACGATTCGCAGGCCCCGACGCGACGCCTTCCAGGACGAGGCGTTCATCGACTTACGCATCGGGCGGAGCAACGGGGCGCCGGCCTTCAGGACACTGCCCCCAAGCACGATCAGCTGCGGATTGAAGAGGTTGACGAGCGTGCCGATCGCGATCCCGAGGTAGGCACCGGCGTTCTCGAGGATGGCCGTGGCCAGCACGTCGCCGGCGCGGGCGGCGCGGGCCACGTCCTCAGCCGCCGGGCTCTCCAGTCCGTGGAGTGCGCTGCTTGGACTTGCCGGTGCCAGCTCCCGCGCCGCGCGGCCAATCCCGGTTCCGCTGGCGATCGCCTCGACGCAACCTCGATTGCCGCAGGTGCAGAGCGGGCCGTCGCGCTGGACCACGATGTGGCCGACCTCGCCCGCGATGCCGTGCGCGCCGGCGTAGAGCTCGCCACCTAGGATCAGCCCGGCGCCGATCCCGGTGGACACGGTCACATAGATCAGCTCGCTGGCGCCCCGCGCCGCGCCCCGCTGGTGCTCGCCGAGGGCGGCCAGGTG
>JALYYE010000168.1 GCA_030946735.1 Candidatus Dormiibacterota bacterium | reverse complement strand
TCCACTGGTCCGCCTCGTGCTGCGGAGCCTGCCCGTGCTCCCGGTCGCGATCTGGACGCTCTGGTACGAGAAATCACGGCCATTCGAAGAGCAACAACCGATGATTCGCTTCGCAGGTCGAATGTTGCTCCTCGTGCTGGTCATGGTCTTTGCTGTTGCCATCCTCGGCATCGGCCTGAACTGGCTTTACGATCCGACCCGAGTTCTGTAGGGAGGCTCAATGACGTGATCGGGACGGCCTACAATGGGCGCCTAATCCGCCAGCGTTAGATAAGGAGGTCGGCAATGGCTCACCATCTCAAAGATCTGACGATCGAACTGGACGAGAAGGTCGGTACCGTCGCGGCCGCGGCTGAAGCGCTCGGCAAGGCCGGCGTCAACATCGAGGGGATCTGCGGATTCGTCGTGGGCGGCAAGGGCGTCGGCCATGTTCTGGTCGAAGATGCCGGGAAGGCCCGCCAGGCGCTACAAAGTGCGGGCGCACGAGTCACCGGCGAGCAGGACGCCCTGGTGCTGGACATCGAGGACAAGCCGGGGTCGCTCGGGAAGCTAACCCGCAAGATCGCCGACGCCGGCGTCAGCCTGAACGCCGTCTACCTCGCCACGAAGACGCGGGTGGTGATCGGCGCGCGCGATATCGAGAAGGCGCGCGCGGCGACCGGCGAAGGCGCAGCCAGTCGTCGATAGTCTCCAGCCGGGAGGCTGAGTCCTCGTAGAAAGCCGAAAGCCTCACCGGGTGAACACCGTGACGAATGGGTACACCCTACGTAAGGCACGTCGGGACGCTTTGACGTCCCTCCATTCTCATGGTTGAGCTTGAGCGTGGCCCTTCAAGGTCGGGGACTCAATCAGTGCGGACTTCCGATCAGGGAGCCGGACAAGGAGACATCACATGTCGACCGAGCAGAACAAGGCGATCTCCCGGCGCATTCCTCTCGAGGTGTTCGGGCAGGGACGCCTCGACGTGATCGACGAGATCGTCGCGCCCGATATCAAAGAGCACGGCGAGTTGCCCCCTGGCATTCCGGCGGGCCGCGATGGAATCAAGGCGATCGCATCGGCGATGCGCAAAGGCTTTCCGGACCTGAAGTTCAGCATCGATCTCCAGATTGCCGAAGGCGACTTCGTGGCGGGCTACGCGAGGGTCAGCGGCACCCATAAGGGCGAGATCTTTGGGATGCCGGCCACCGGCAAGCACGCGGAGTGGGCCGAGACCCACATCGTGAAGATCGTCAACGGCAAGATCATCGAGCACTGGGGAGTCGTGGATCAGCTTGGAATGCTGCGGCAGCTCGGCCTAGCTCCGACCCCGAAAGCGGTGCCTGTCGGCCGCTAGAGAACCAATTCGGGCAACAGGGGCGGTCGGGAGGCCGCCTCTGTTACGCGCGGACAATGCCCGGCGAAGGCCGCCGCCAGTCGTCGATCAGGATGGCCCAGCGCTCGTGATCCCGCCAGCGCCCGGCGACTTTCAGGTAGCGCGGCGAGAAGCCCTCGAGCCGGAAGCCTGAGCGCTTGACGAGGGCGAGGGAGGCGGCGTTTTCCGGCTGGACGTTGGCCTCGACGCGGTGCAGCCGCATGGCGGTAAACGCATGCCGGAGCACCAGGCGCATGCCCTCCGTCATGTAGCCCAGTCCGTTATAGGGTCGCTCGGCGTGATAGCCCAGGTAGGCGCTGTGAAACATTCCGCGAACGATCTGGCTCAGGGTGAAGACGCCGACGATCGCCCCGTCGGCGAGCCGGCAGACAAGGAAGCACTTGACGTTGGATTGCCGGCAGCGCGTCATCCACCGGGCGAAAGCCTCCGCGTCGGTCGGCGGCGCGACCCAGCCTCGATGCAAAGCGCGACTGAGCCGGTTCGCCGCAACGATCTGCGGGCCGTCGCGGCTCGTCGGCTCGCGGAGGTAGACGCGTTCTCCGACCTCGAGAGCCTTGCTTTGGTCAGGTCTGGGCACGGCGTGCCCACCATCCCAGAACCCCGGACACCGCCCAGCCGGCGAGCCAGTTGAGCGCCAGACCGGCGCGATCCGGAAACCAGGAGATGTAGACGGAGCGCTGATCGAGTCCGACCGCCCGCGCGATCTGGCGCGCGACTTTCTCGGCTGACACCGGCGGTAGCACCTGGTGCGCCTGCCGGCCCTGGGTTCCGAGGCGGTTCTCGCCAAAGTTGGAGCGCGTGGTGCCAGGGAACACATTCATGACCTTGATGCCGCGATGGCCCTCCTCCATTCGCAGCGCATCGCCGATTGCGGTCAGGGCGAACTTGCTCGCCGAGTAATAGCCGATGCGCGGAACCACGACGCGGCCGGCCATCGATGAGATGTTGATGACCATGCCGGAACGCTGAGCCCGCATGATCGGTATCACCGCGCGGATGGCGGCCGCCGCCGCCAGCACGTTGAGCCCAAACAGTGCCTCCACATCGGCGGCCGACGCGTCGCCGATGGTGGCACTCATGCCCCGGCCGGCATTATTCACCAGGATGTCGATGCCACCGAGCTCGCGGATCGCCTCATCAACCATCTGCTTGACGGCGCCTTCCGCCGTGACATCGGTTGGAATCACGACCGCTGACCCGCCCTCCGCCTTGATCGATGCTGCAAGCTCTTCCAGCGCCGATCGATTGCGCGAGGCGAGCGCGAGCCGAGCGCCGCGGCGCCCGAATTCGACCGCGATCGCCCGCCCAATGCCCTGTGAGGCGCCGGTCACGATGACGCGAGCGTTCTTCAGCCGCACGCGTTAATGCTGGCAGCCGCGACAGAAATCGGTCGCCTCGCCCCGCGCGGTCAGCTCGGAGAGGCGATGTCCGCACCGCGGGCACTTTCCCTTCGCCTTGCCGTGGACCGCCATGAAACTCCGATCCTGCTTGTGCGGCTCGTACGCCGGCAGTGCCTTGATCGACTCGATGGCCGAGCTGAGGACCTTGTGGGTCGCGGCGTAGAGGCGGGATAGTTCGTCGGGCTTGAGCGTGGTCCGCTTACGCAGTGGCAACAGCTCGGCTTCATGAAGAATCTCGTCGGAGTAGGCATTGCCCACGCCGGCGATAAACGCCTGGTTGCGCAACAGGTTCTTCAGCTCACCGGGATGCCGGCGAATGCGCTGGGAGAATTCGGAGAAGGTGACCGTCAGAGCATCCGGGCCGAGCTCAGCCCATCCGGGAATCGTCGGCAACGCGCCCGGCACCACCCAGTAGACGCGGCCCATCTTCACCGTATCCAGGAACCGCAACTCGTCCCCATCCTCGAGCGTGATCCGAAAGACGGTCGCGGCCGCGACTTTCTCGGAGGCCTTCGTCCACTGGAGCCGGCCGCCGAGCATCGGGTTGATCACGAGATGCTGGCCGCTGATGTCGAAGATGAGGAACTTGCCACGGCGCCAGACCCGCTCGAAGGTCCCGCCGATCAGCTGCCGGGCGTACTCGTCCGGCGGCGTCCGCAGAAGGAAGCTCAGCTTGGGCGACGTCCAGACCTGCGTGATCTTCCGA
>JALYYE010000160.1 GCA_030946735.1 Candidatus Dormiibacterota bacterium | reverse complement strand
GCCAGGATGATGACGGCCTTGCGCGCGGCGAGGACGAGCGCATCGCGACGCCGGTAGGCGCCCGGCGACAGGATCGCCCACCCCATCATCAATCCGCTCGCCCCCGCCGCCACCACGACCGATAGCTCGAGCACGCCGTGAGCGATGATGAAATCGAGCAGACCGGGCGCGATGCCGTAGGCGTTCGTTAGGCCGAGGAGGCCACCCAGCTGGATGCCGTTGGTCATCAGCACATAGACGGTCGGCAGGCCGGCCAGCACGCCAAAGGCGAAGGCGAGGATGGAGACGTTGATGTTGTTGGTCATGATCACCCCCGACATCAGCGCCCGGGTATCGGGTGAGATCTGGGTCCAGAGTTGATGGTTGTGCACTCCCTGCACGATCTGAGCGGGAACCAAGGCGTAGGCCAGCTTCGGGTCCAGGCTTACGGCGATAAAGGCGATGACGGCGGGCCCGAAAAGCAAGACTGCTGCCGCGATCAGGTAGGGCGCGGCCTCACGGTATGTCTGTGGCAGGGTGCGTTTGTAGAAGACCGCGATCCGCTCGCCGAGATTTCCCCCCTTCCGGTACACCGCCGCGTGCCCGCGCGCCACCAGGCCGTTCAAATAGGCGGCGACCGGCTCCGTCGGCCAATCGCGCTTGGCGCGGGCAAAGTCCGCGGTGGCGCGGCGGTAAAGCGCGGCCAGCGACAGGACTTCGGTTGGCAGCAGCCCGCCGACGCGGCTCGTCCCCGCCCGCTGCAACAGCTTTTCCAGGCGGTCCCATTCGGGGCGCCGCCGGGTCACGAATTCATCGGCGCGCACCCATTCATGATGACGGACGGCCCCCTGCGCCCTTGCTCGGCCGTAGCAGGACCGCGACGCCCGATCGCAAAAACGAGCGGTAGACTGCAGGCGTGCAGCCGCCGGATGCGTCCGACGACCTCGTTGTCTCGACGCCGGAACGCGTGGCCTTCCAGTACGAGGTCGCCGGCATCGGCAGTCGTTTCCTGGCGCAGTTCGTCGACGTGCTGGTCATCCTGGTGATCCAGGTCGTCCTCACCATTGGCGCCGCGGCGCTCGGTGGCATCTTCAATTCGATCCAGGTCTTCGGGCTGGTAGAGCTGATCCTCACCTTCGTCCTGATCGCCGGCTACTTCCTCATCAGCGAGGCCGTCTGGAACGGGCAAACCCTGGGGAAACGTTATGTCCGCCTGCGTGCCGTGGGTGACCAGGGCGAGCCGCTCACGCTCGGCCAGGTGGCGATCCGCAACCTGGTTCGTGTTGTCGACTTCCTCCCGGCGTTCTATGCGATTGGGATCGTCACAATGTTTAGTAACAGCCGGTCGAAGCGGCTTGGCGATTTCGCGGCCGGCACGCTGGTCGTGCGCGACCGGCAACGTATCAGCCTCTACGATCTGGCCAGCACCGCTCCGTCCGCCGTGCCGGAGTCGAAGCCCGCCTCCTCCATCTGGTCAACCCCCGGCACGGAGACGCCGGCGGCGAAGCCGTCAGCCGCGATCGACCGCCCGGTAGACCCGGCCCTGCGCCGCCTGGTCGTCGCCTACGCGGCCAGGCGCGAACTGCTGCCGGCCTTTCGCCGCGAGGCGCTGGCAAAGCGCGCCGAAGCCGCCTTACGCGCGGCGCTTCCCGAGGTCGTGGCCGCCGCCGGGCCGCTCGCCGCGCTCGACCAGCTCGCCGAGCGCGAGGGCATTTCTCCGACGCGACCGGTGCATCGCAACGCCTCGAGTGCGATGACCTGGGGCGTGACGACCCTGATCTTTTTCTGGATGCCGATCATTGCCATTCCAACCGGCATCCTCTCGATCGTGTTCGGAGGCGATGCCCTGAAGGCCATCCGCGCGGAGCCGCAGAAGTATCAAGGTGAGGAGAAAGCTCGCACGGGGCGTCTCCTGGCGATCATCGGCCTGACGATTTCCAGCATCCTGTTGCTGCTCTTCATCCTCGCCGTTGTCTTGGGGGGCACCCCTGGCTGAGGTTTAGCTTATAGGTGCTCGCGCCCTGCGATGCCGGTATCGAGCGGGTGCCACCACTCGACCTTGCCTTCGCCGAGCTTCCAGCAGAGAAAGACGGTTTCGCCCTCACGATGGTGGAAAAAATCGATCAACCCGATCGAGGGGTCGCGTAGCACGATACCCCACTCCTGCAGCTGGCGCATGTCGCCCTCGAGGGTCCTGGTCAGCTCCGAAAGGTGACGCGCTGGGAGGCCACCACCATTGTGTGACGCCTTCTCCCTTACGGCCGCCACCGTCTTGTCCTTGGCGAGCGCGTCCTGGGTCGCCCGGATGCGCTCGAGGAGCGGTTTCAATTTTGGGACGAGGGCGTTGGCCTCCTCGACGCTGTAGAACTTCTCCGGCATTGATTCCGCTCAGGCCGCCGATATGGGCGTCATGGCGCGCAGCCGGGCGACCATTGCCGGCAGCCGGTCGAGGACGAGGTCAATCTCGCTTTCGGCGTTGCTCTTGCCTACGGAGAGCCTGAGGCTACCAAGCGCCCGTTCGTGCGGATAGCCGAGTGCGAGGATGACATGACTCGGTTCGAGCGAGCCCGAGGTGCACGCCGATCCTGAGGACGCGGCGATGCCCTCCATGTCGAGTTGAAGAAGCAGTGACTCGCCTTCCACGCCCTGGAAGAGGAAGCTGGCGTGGTGTGGCAGGCGCCGTACCGGGTGTCCGGTGAGCTCGGACCCAGGGATCCGGTCGAGCACGCCCTCGATCAGGCGATCGCGCAACGCGGTGAGGTGCGCCGTGTTTTTCGCCATGTCGCGCTCCGCTATGCCGACGGCTTTCGCCAGCCCCACGATGCCGGCGACGTTCTCTGTGCCGGCGCGGCGGTTGCGTTCGTGCCCGCCACCCAGCATCTGCGGTAACAACCGCACTCCCGAGCGAACCACCAGGCAGCCCACGCCCTTCGGGCCATGCAGTTTGTGGGCCGACATCGAGAGCAGGTCGACGCCGAGCTCGTCGATCCGCGTCGGGATTTTCCCGGTGGATTGCACCGCGTCGGTGTGAAAGTACGCACTGCTGCGCTCGCGGGTGACCGTCACCAATTCGCGGATCGGTTCGATGGTGCCGATCTCGTTGTTAGCGTGCATGATGCTCACCAGGATGGTGTCGGGCCGGAGAGCCCGGTCGAGGTCCACGGGATCGACCAAACCATCGCGATCGACGGGCAGCCGGGTCACCTCGAAGCCGGCGGCCTCGAGGGCGTCGGCCGAACGGAGCACCGCGTCATGCTCGATGGTGGAGGTGATAACGTGCCGCCCGCGGTCGGCGTTCCGCTGGGCGATTCCCTGGAATGCGAAGTTGTCGCCCTCCGTGCCGCCAGACGTGAAAATCACTTCTTTGGCCGCCACTCCGTAGTAGGCGGCGACCTCATCGCGCGCCTGGTCGATCGCCTGGCGGGCGCGCTGTCCGAGACCGTAGACGCTAGATGCGTTGCCGAACTCCTCGGTGAGGTACGGCATCATCGCCTGAAGCACCTCGGGATCGAGCGGCGTGGTCGCTGAATGGTCCAGGTACACCATCGACATCATTCTATGGCGCGTCGGGAGCGAATTTCGCTACGAGGACGTGGGCCGAGAGGGGCGCCCCCGGGTCAGCTCTTTCAGGGACCCGCTGAAGGCCTTCATGTACTCGTGAACGTCGAGCATCTCATCGGTGCTGATCGGACCCTCCTCGGCGGCCTTCGGGAGTCCGTCGGGATGCTTTGCCTTTTTGAGCAGCAGGACGGCCACGAAGCTGACACCACAGTTGGCGCAGGTCACCTCAACCGTACAGTGGCCATCGGCCTCGTTGAGCAGCTTGACCTGGCAGTCGGCCAGCGCCTGGGAGCAAGCGAGGCACTTGTAGTACTTGGCGCGCTCCTTGATCAGGGCTATCAGGTTCACTCTTCTCCACTATAGTGGCCGCTTTATCGCTAGGCCAAGCGCCCGAATCGAACGATTACCCGGCCAGCCGGTAGATCCGGATCTGTGGGCCGGGCCTGACCCAGCTTGCGTATCCCGCGAGTGGCACATAGTAGGTGTCGATCGGGTCGAAGACACTGTCCGGACATCCGTTCGTCGGTGAAAAACTCACCAGCGGTGGTCCCTCCGCGCGCAGCGTCCGCTCGAGCGGGCTGACCGTCCCGCACCCGGTGCCGGGCGTTTCGTAGCCCACGACGAGATAGGTAATCCCCTCTTTCCGAAAGCTGTCGAGCGATGTCAACTGGAGGTCGTCTCGTGTCAACTCGCGGATGGCGTACTGGGTTTCCAGCCGGCTGTCGAGGAATGACGCGATGTACGGGTCTGTCGCCCCGTGGCTGTGCTCGCCGCTGTCGATCATTGCCTGGTCATGGGCCGGACCAGCCATGTAGGGAACTGCCGCCCTGCCGCCGGCGGGCACGTGCTGTACCAGCCAGTCGAAGGCGAGCGTGCGCGTGTCCGTCTGCTGGATCAAGAGGTCGTAACGAATGTCGTGAACCAGTGGCGCCAGGGCGATCAGAACGAACGCCGCGGCCAGCGCCAGTCGCCGCACCTGACCTCGCGCGGTCAGCTGGACGAGCGCGGCGAGAACTCGACCGCCGAGCAGCAGAAGCACCGGAATCATCGGGTCGGCATAGCGAAGAAAAACGGAGCGTCCGGCGCCAATCAACACGAAATAAACGACCAGAAAGGTCAGGATGATCAGGTCAGCCGGTTGTCGTCGCCAGGCTGCGAAGGCGACGCCGATGACCGCCAGCAGCACGAGCACGGGATCGATGCCAAACCAGAGGGCGAGACTCAACTGGACCCAACCGATCGCCGGCGCGGTCGCCCGCCCCAGGTGCTGAAAGATGTAGCCGATGCCATGCTGGGTCATCCCTGGATCGAGCACCAGAAACGGGGAGGTGACGGCCAGGGTGACGCCGCCGATCGTCGCAATGAGCGCCAGCCGTGCCAGCAGTCGTGGCCACGGGCTCTCCTCTGCGCGCGCCCGCAGCGTTTGGGCGGCGGCGATCCCGGCGAGGATGAGGGCCCCGTTGTACTTCAGGCTCGCGGCCACGCCCAGCGTAATCCCGTTGATCAAGAGCGGCCGGAAACCCCGCGACTGCAGCGTGCGATAGGCGACGTACAACGCCGCGACACAGGCCAGGGTCAACGGGATGTCGAGCGTGCCAAAGTGGCTGTCCCGGACGTGGAGGAAAGCGACCGCCAGCGCCGCCGCTCCGAAGAACCCCGCGAGCCATCCATAGGCGCGGCGCCCGAACTCGAAGACGAGCAGCACCGTGAGACTGCCGAGCAGGGCATCGAGGACGCGGACTCCGAGATAGCCCGACGCCGGATCGGAGACCAAGCCCAGCAGGCGGAGCGGCGCCAGCCAGGCTGCGGAGACATAGAAGTAGAGGTGAGGCCAGTCGGCGAAGTGGGGGTTCAGGACTCCATGGAAGATGCCCATCGCCCGACCGACGGTGACGTCCTCGTCCGGTCGGTAAAGGGCCGGCAGTCCGAAGTTGATCCCCCAGAGCCGCAGCCCCAACGCGACCACGAACAGTCCAGCGACCGCGCCGGCGGCGAAGCGGGGCGGGCGATCCGGGCTAGCTGCCGACGAGGTCCGGCCGGGTGGGGCCGTAGAGATCGACCGGCACGGGCGTGGGCTCGTGCTTCTTCGCCTCGAGCTTCTTCACCGCGTCGATGGCCGCGGTGGTCGCGTCGCCGACGGCGGTCGTGATCTGCCGGGTCAGCTGCGACCGCACGTCGCCGGCGGCGTAGACGCCGGGCAGGCTGGTCTGCATCGTCGAGTCCGTTACCAGGAATCCGAGCGGATCATGCTCGACGTGTTCCCGATGATCGAAGAACTGGACGTTCGGCTGAAACCCGATGAAGACGAAAACGCCGGTGACCTTCAGGGGGCGGGTCTGGCCGGTGAGCACGTCCTTCAACTCAATCTCCTTGACCTGGCCATCCTCACCCTTGACCTCGGTGACAACCGTGTTGGTGATCAGCTCGACCTTGGGGTTCTTGCGTGCCGCCTCGACCAGAATGGCCTGGGCGCGGAACTTGTCGCGCCGATGGATGATGTAGACCTTCTTCGCGAAGCGGGTCAGAAACACGCCCTCTTCGAGGGCGGCATCACCGCCGCCGACCACCGCCACCTCCTCTTCCTTAAAGAAGGCGCCATCACAGACCGCGCACTGCGAGACACCGCGGCCCTGGAACTCGCTCTCGCCGGGAATACCAAGCTTCAGCGGCTCGCCGCCGGCGGTCAGGATTACGTAGTCGGCAACGTAGTCCCCATCTTCGGTCTGCACGACCTGCTTGTCGCCGCGACGGTGGATGCCGATGACGCGGACGGTCTCCAGGTCGACGCCGAACTTGACGGCCTGGTCGGCCATCCGCTGGGCCAGCTCCGGCCCGGTGATGTGGTCGAAGCCGGGGTAGTCCTCGATAGCCTCAGTGTTGAGCAGCTGGCCGCCCGGCGCCCCGCGCTCCAGCACCACGGTTTTGACCCGCGCTCGTCCGGCGTAAAGGGCGGCGGTCAAGCCTGCCGGCCCGGCGCCGATGATGACGACGTCGTACTGGCGGTCTTTTTCCATCGCTTGCGAAGCTCCCATGTTATCTAAGCCTTATTCCAACTCCAGTATTCCCAAATTCGCCCCTCCTGAACGAGCCGGGCGGGAAGTTTGCGCGCCGTAACCCCTGGCGGTATATAACAGCGGAAGGCGATGCCTGAGGACCATAAGACGGGTGCCGCGGTGTTCGCTTCCTCTGGAAAGGTCGTCGCGCTGCCCCAGGTCGACGCGACCCGCGATCAGGACCATCTCACCTGGGCGTACCAGACGCATGTCACACCCATCTATCAGTACATCTACAGCCGGGTCGGCAACCGCCCTGACGCCGAGGACCTCACAGCCCAGGTGTTCATGAAGGCGATCAGCGGCATGCGCAGCGATGTCTCGGTCCCGGAGCTGCGCAGCTGGCTGTACCGGGTTGCTCAGACGACCCTGGCCGACCACTGGCGGGAGTATTACGCGGAAGACACCGGTGAATTGGAGGACGACGTGACCCGCCCACCGGCGCCCCGGGAGAATCCGGAAGCCGTTCTGCGCGTGGACTCGCTGCTTGCCACTCTCCCCGAGAGTTACCGGCGGGTACTGGAGCTCCGCTTCTTGCGCGGCTATTCCGTGCGCGAAACGGCGCAGGAGCTCAACCTCAGCGAAACGAATGTCAAGGTGCTGCAGTTCCGGGCCCTCAACCGCGCCGGCCGGGAACGCGGGAGGGCGACGTGAACGACGATCCCGAACAGCTCGACCGGCACGTCGAGGACCTGCTGCAGGACCAGCGGCCCGAGCGCACGCCGCTACCCGATGAAGCGGCCCTTCGCGCCCGGCAAACGGCAGCCATGCTCCGCGCCGCCAAGCCGGGGGCAGGCCTCCCGTCGAAGGACTTCCTGGAGCGGATGCAGGGCTCGATCCACGAATGGGTCGGAGAGCGGTCGGCGCAACCCCAGCCGCCGGCGCGTCCCAGCCGCCGGTCCCTCCTCTTGACCGGTGCCGCCGGTATCGCCGCCGGGGTGGCGGCCGCCGTTGGCATCGACCGTCTCAGCAAGTCGCCGGGCACGTCCCCGGCTCTGACGTCGAGCCAGCAGCTGGTTGAAAACGGCAGCTGGAAAGCGGTCAAAGCCGCGGCTGACCTTCCGGAGGGCACGCCGGTCGCCTTCCGCGCGGGGGCCATCGAGGGGTTTCTCATCCGTCACGGCCAGGAGGTCAAGGGCCTGTCCGCAGTCTGTACCCACATGGGCTGCATCCTCAACTACAGCAAGTTCCGCGACCAGTTCGAGTGCCCGTGTCACGGGGCGACCTTCAAGACGAACGGCCAGCCGACGGACAAATACGACACCCCGCTACCCAGGCTGCCCACGTTGCAGGTGCGGATCCAGCGCGGCCAGGTCGAGGTCTACACCGTCTAGCCGTAACCGTCCGCCGTACCAACTCGTGTGATCACGTCGCTGAAGAATTTTGGGCGGTCGGCTGTCGTGGTGGCATGCTCGGCGCTGCTGCTCGTCGCGTGCGGCGGTCAGGCCAGTAGCCCCGCGGCAACCGCATCGCCATCACCATCGCCGTCCGCCACCCCAAGCGCGACACCGTCGCCATCGCCGGCGGCCGCTCCCGTCGTCCTGGCACAAAGCGTGGGCGCGATGGGGACCATCCTGGTTGCGGCGTCAAACAATCACACGGTTTACACCTTCGATAGCGACAGTCCCGGCGTCAGCAAGTGCAGTGGCGGCTGCGCGACGGCCTGGCCACCTCTGACTGTTGCCACCGGGACGACGCCGACAGGCGGTTCTGGTGTGACCGGGGGGTTGGGGACCATCACCCGCACCGACGGCTCGCTCCAGGTGACCTACAAGGGCCTACCGCTGTACTTCTTCCACAGCGACAGCCAGCCCGGCGATACGAAGGGCAACTACACCGGCTGGAGCCTGGTCAAGCCGTAGCGACGGTCCTCTCTATTCGGTAGAATTGAGTCGCTACCTCGGACACGGGTACAGTTGCAAGGCTTGAGACTCGGGTGGCTCGCAGGCGCAGTTGGCGTGTTATTGGCTCTCGTTGTGGGTATCTTCGTCTTCGGCTCCCGACTGCCACGACCGCAGGTATCACCTGCCTCGTCGGCAGTACCATCCGTATCCGCATCGGGCTCTGTTGCCCCAACCGCGACTGCTTGCCAACCTACTCGAGTAGCCGGCTGCATGACGGTGACACCGGCCCAGGGCCCAGTGGGAACGGTCGTCACTGTCGAAGGGACTGGATGCAACAATCCCGGACAGACGGCGTACCTTACCTTTGTAGGAAATGGAGCCGCCGATTTTCCAGACGTCCGGGTCGACACAAACGGACACTTCAGTATCCAACTCACGGTCCCTGCGAGCTACCACTCGCTGCAGGGTCAAGGCGGCGGCGCAGTCACGCCCGGGCAATACGGTTTTGGTAGTAAGCCTCCGCTCTGCGTAGCGCGTTTTACCGTTACACCTTAAATTGCGCTCCCCCGTTTCTCCGGCGGATGCTCGACGGCGTGGCAACTACGCCGGCTGGAACCTGGCCGAGCCGTAGGCGGCAGACTTTAGCCGGTCAGGGAGTCGCGGCCGCGGCGGGGACATATACCTTACCCCGATCGAGGTATGCGGCAACTCGGTGCACCCGGTAGCTCGGCTCGCCGAATTTCCTCCGCGCTCCGGCGACAATGTCGGATCTGAGGAAGGCCTCGATCTGTTCGCGGCGCTCCCAGAGGTAATTGCCCCCGTACTCGCGCGTTTCGGGGTCATAAACGAAGGCTTTGGAAATCAAGCCAGG
>JALYYE010000159.1 GCA_030946735.1 Candidatus Dormiibacterota bacterium | reverse complement strand
CCAGCTGGTCTTGGAATAGTTCTGGACGAGCTCGGTCATGGCGTCGCGGGCCTGCTGATACCGCACCTGCTGCACGAAGGCGACGCCGGCGTTGTACAGCGTCTGCGGCAGTGACGACGCCTGCGCCTGCTTCGCGTCCGGGCTGTCGGGAAAATCCTTGACGAGGTTCTCGTACCAGACGAGCGCATTCGGGTAATCGACCGGCGGCTGCTGCAGGTACCACTGGGCGAAGCCGGCATAGGCCGCCGCCAGGCCGGCGTTCGTCGTGGCGGTTAGCTTCCCAGCGGGATCGACCGCGGCTACCTGCTTGTATTTATCGATTCCGGACTGGAACTGCTTGTCCGCCACCAGGGAGTGTCCCCAGGCGTAGAAGAGATCAGCGAGGGCCGCGTTACCGCGCGCCGCCCAGTCAGCGAATCCGCTATTGACGGCCGCGCGAAGCTGCCTCTCGGCATCGGCAAACTTGCCCTCTTGGGTCAGCTGCAGACCCCAGCGGAGGTGGGTTTCCGCGACACCGGCCTTCGCCCGGTCCTCGAGGTCGCCGAGCAACAGGCGCGCGACCGGATTGCTCGCCACTGTCTGCGCCGTCCCGTACTGGCCAAGCGCCTGGCTATAGGCGCCATGCGCCTCGGATGTCTGGGCCTGGGAGATCTGGTTCTCGGTGAAGGCGTAGGTCGCACCCGGGATCACTACGAGCAGCAGGACAATGCCCGTCGGCACCAGGAAGAGACGAATGCGGCGCGGCCGATTGGCAGGCTGGTCCGGGCCGGCGGGTGCGTATTGGGCTGCCTGGCTCATGTCGACTGGGTCGAATAACGAGTTGACCTTGGCGAGCCTGCGCCGGTAGACTGATGGCCCGGAATTGTTGAGTTTGTGAATCTAGTTAGTCAACTTAAGGAGAGAGAGGCATCATGGCCAAATCCGCGACGGAGCTCACCGCAACCGACTACGCGCACCCGGAGGTGCTGGTCAGCACGGCGTGGGTCGCCGAGCACCCCAACGATCCGAAGGTAAAGCTGGTCGAGGTGGACGTCGATACCTCAGCCTACGACAGCGGTCACGTCAAGGGAGCCATCGGGCTCGACTGGCGCAAGGACCTGCAGGCCAGGCCGATTCGCGACATGCTGCCCAAGGAGGGGCTCGAGAAGCTGCTTTCGTCGAAGGGCATCGGCAATGACGACACCATCGTCGTCTACGGCGACAACAACAACTGGTTTGCCGCCTGGTTCGTCTGGAATCTCAAGTACTACGGCCACAAGGACGCCCGGCTGATGAACGGCGGCCGGAAGAAGTGGCAAGACGAGGGTCGCGAGCTGTCCACCGAGGCTCCGACGATCAAGCAGGCCAGCTACTCGGCGGGCCAACCAGACAAGTCGATCCGGGCGCTGCGCGACGAGGTCCTCCACGACCTGGGGAAGGGCGGGGTGGCCCTGGTCGACGTCCGGTCCCCGAAGGAATACAGCGGCGAGCTACTCGCGCCCGAGAACCTTCCACAGGAAGGGGCGCAGCGGGGCGGCCACATCCCCGGCGCGGCCAACATTCCCTGGGCGCAGGCCGTCCGCGAGGACGGCACCTTCAAGCCGGCGTCCGAATTGAAGGAGCTGTACGAGGCAAAGGGCGTGACCCCCGACAAAGCCGTCATCGCCTATTGCCGGATCGGCGAGCGCTCCTCCCACACCTGGTTCGTGCTCCACTACCTGCTCGGCTACCGTAACGTCCGCAACTACGACGGCTCCTGGACGGAGTGGGGGAGCCTGATCGGCGCGCCGATCGAACGCTAAGCGGCAGCCCCCTCACCGACCCTCCGCCGCGAGCGGGGAAGGAGAATCCGGTGACGGGCGGATGACGTTCGTGACTTTTTGCCACGTGACGTGACCTCGCGACCGGCGTAACGTTATGGCAATCGGCGAGAGTGTGGGGGGCCGGCGGCCTGAGGAGGGGCGTCGTCCCGCACACTGCCTGACGAAAGAGGGGTGCGGTTGCGGTGAGGGGTTTGCGGCGTTTGATCTTCGTGTTCGTGGTCGGCGCGCTGCTGGCCGCCATCCCGCTGTCTGCGGTTGCCAGCGAAAACTT
>JALYYE010000141.1 GCA_030946735.1 Candidatus Dormiibacterota bacterium | reverse complement strand
CGCACGGAACAGCGAGCACGTCAACGGCGTCAGCCCGCTCGGCAATGAGCCGCTGAATTTCGCTGCGCGCATAGCGGTAGCGCGAGCGGAGGGCGCGGGCGGATTTGAGGTTGAGGAAGACCGCGTCAAGCAGGTAGCCGATCAGGAACCGTCCCGCCGGACGGTTGCCGTAAATGTGGTCGGCGAAGTCGTAGCTGCCGGAATTGTGGATCGCCTCTTTACCGAGCTCGGTGGTGAGTCCGAGGTAGTAGACCGGGAGCAGGTGGATCTTGCCTTCTCGAACCAGCCGCCGCGGAATCGACGCGGTGCGTCGCGTGCGGTTGTGGAACGTGCTCACGACAATTCCCTCGGCCATTGCGCGGGGTAGGGCCCCCAGGTGAGAAGGCCGGCGGCCGTGAGCCGTTCGAGGCCAAATGCGACGCAGAATGAGTGGGCAGGCCGGCCGCTTGCGAGTCTGATTCGAAAAGCGCCGGCGAAGAATTCCTCGTGGCGGTTGATCGAGGCGAGGGCGATGTCATGTCCGTCGAGCGGGCTGGTGAACTCGCGCTTCAACCCCTTCAGCTGCTGCATGATCCTGGCGCCCCGGCCTGAAGGCAGAAAGAAGGCATCGGTAGCCGGTCGAAAGCCGCCGGCGATCCCGAGGCCGCGAAAGGATGCGGCCAGGATGCCTTCGATCGCCGAAGCCTCATTCTCCACGACACTGCCGGCGCCCACGCCGACGAGCTCGGCCATGTGAAAGGAGGCCAGCCGGAAAGGGAAGGCCGCCCGGCCGCTCTCGACGCGCGCGCAAGGACCGACGACGAACGCCGAGCGATGATCGTTGGCTACCGCCGTTCCCTCGAGGCACCCGTACCAATGAAGACAGGCCGCCGGAGCCAGGAATCGGGGACGGGATCGCGGAGCTCGGAGGCCTCGCCCGACGAATACCTGCTGGGGGAAGTGCGCGACGTACTGTGACGTGGTCAGCACGTGAGGATCGATGAAAACCGGAGTCTCGACGATCGCGTCGGTCAGCGATGCCAGACGGTGAGCGAGAAAGCGCCGCCAGCGTTTGAACAATTCTGCCGCCGGACCGTACAGTACGACGGCGCCCTTGTCGCCGGATAGATAGCCGCCCTCGATGAGTCGCTCGTCAGACACGGAGAAACGTCTCGGCGATGACTCGGACCGATCGGAAGTTCGACATGACGATCTCATCGTCGGTCAGCCGGCGCCCGAGCGCCTTCTCGACGTAGCCGATCAGGTAAAGAATGTTGATCGAATCGATCAGCCTCCGTTCGAAGAGCGGGGTGTCGGCGTCAACCCTGGCCCCCTTTTGCTTGAGCAGCCGGCGCCGGACAAAGTCGAGAAGCTGTTCGCTGTCCGAATCAGGCACGGCGTCCCCACCTGGTCTTCAGGCAATACGCCACGACGCGGCCGTAGTAATCGCGTATATCCGGCGCGGGGTTAGCGCCGTTGAAATTCACCGACTCGAAAACCTTCGGATAACTGAACTGCTCGGTGAAGTATTTCAGCATGCCGAGGACGCCGATCATCAGAGGATCGCGGGCCTCTTCCGCCGAGCGGACTAGCAGCTGGAACGCCGCCTGCGTCGCGATCGCGGGTTTCGGATAGTGGCGGGCCTTCCAGGCCGGATCGAGCTCGCCCAGTCGATCGTAGCTCTCGTCAATGACTTGCGCGAGGCTGTACGAACGATCGGCTCCGGCAACGAGATGGACGACCCGGGCCGTCTCAGACTCGTTCAGCAAGTGGTTCACGATGGTGGCGGCGGCCCAGTCGGTCGGGATCAGGTCGACCGAACAGTCGGGAAGGCCGGGAACGAGCGAGGCCAGACCCAGGTGCATGACCCGCAACGCCTGGTGGGGCGTGGTGAAGCGGCTCGTGAAGCCGGTCTGGCTGTCACCGACCAGGGTAGACAAGCGGTAAATGACGTACGGCAGATCACTCGATTCGAGACACGCTTCCGCCTCGTACTTCGACTGCTCGTAGCTGTTGACGAAACCGGCGTTGTGTACCCGCTCGGACTCCAGAATGTGGCCCTGCCGGCGCCCGCTGACGAAGACGGTGCTCAGCAACGCGAAACGGGCCAGGTTGCGACAGCGCCTGGCAAAGCGAACCAGCTGCTCGGTGGCGACGACGTTGACCCTGCGAGCTTCCGGCAGCGGGAGATCGAAACGCGTCGTCGCGGCCGCGTGAATGATGCCGTCCACGCTGCGGGCGAGATCGGTATAGACGGGAGTGGGGAGGCCAAGCCGATTCTTCGTCAGGTCCCCGCGCACCAGCCGGATCCGCCGGACCAACGCTGGCGTTGGTTCCAGCCGAAACAGCTCTCGAAGCAGCCGCGGCCGGCTCAGCGCTTTGCCGGTGTCGTGCAGCACCAGGCTCAGCGGCGCATCGGTACGGGTCAGGAGATAGCGCGTGATTTCGCGGCCGGCCATGCCGGTGCTTCCCGTGATGAGCAGCGAGCCCGCCATGGTCATCGCCTAATGCTGCAAGATCAGGCTCGTCCAGCTCGCGCCGAAGCCGAAGGTGAAGAGGAGCAGATGGTCGCCCCTGGTCAGAGCCCCCTCGCGGCTCATGTCGCAGAGGTTGATGACGTGATCGCAACAGACGGTATGCCCAACACGAGCGATGTTCTTCGACCAGATGCGAGTGGCCGGGATGCCGAGCAGTTCGGCGAGGATCGTCCAACTGCGCAGGCTGACATTGCTGGGAACGATCCAGCGAATGTCGGAGAGGCGAAGTCCGGCTTGGTCGATCGCGCCGCAGATGGCGCGTTGGGCCATCGGAAAATACGCGGCGATGAGCTCCCGCTCCCGCAGCGGGCTGTCCCAGTACGCCGGCTGCCCGAGCTGGTGGAAGGTCACGATCTGATTCCGCGGGGACCCGCGCTCGACCACGACCGCCGCCGCGGCGTCGGACATGACGTTATACATGATCTCCCGGTTGGCGCCGCTCGGCAGCGCGTCGCCGGCGACGCAGAGCGCGGCGGGCGCCTCGCCGGCCTGGACCATGTGAGCGGCGAGGTTGATCGTCGACAGCAGGCCGCTGCAGCCCTGCTGGGAGAGCGCCATTGGATTTGCGTGCGGCAGCTCGAGTAGGTCGGCAAGTTTCGCCACCGGATAGCGGAAACGCTCGAGGATTTCACCCTCGCGCGTTGGGCGGACGTGCGGATTTAGTCCCGAATAGAGAAACAGGGTGCCGATCTCGTCCGGCGAGTGACCCGAGTCCGCCACCGCCTCCGCGGCGGCGCCGACCAACAAGTCGTCGAAGCGATCCGACCCTTCGGAGAGATAGCTTTGGGCGAAGCCAAGTTCACTGAGAAACTTGACGCTGGAGCGAATCTGTTTGGATCGTTTCAGCGCCGATAGCGTCTTGCGCGATCCCGGCAGCCGGTAGGCGACGTGGCTGATACCAGCGGATCGGGGGCCTGTAGTGGGCACTCTGCTGAAAGGCTAAACCAACAATGAAGTGCTCGTACTGGTAGCTAACCGCCTTCCAACCGTCGACCTCGAAGCTATCTGCCCCGGTCGCCGTGACGCGCAATTGGCGCAAGGCGAGCCCCAACCCTACGCCCGAGGCTTTCGCCGTCGCCTCTTTCAAGGTCCAGATCAAGGTCAGCAGCTCCGTCGCACTCCCGACCAGATGGCGCAGGGCTGCCACTTCCGTTCTCTTGGCGACATAGTCGAGCAGTCGCGGATCGCGAGGAAGAATCTTCTCGATGTCGATCCCCACGGGGGTCAGGGCCACCGCCGCCACCCCGAATCGGTGGGAGTGACTGATCGAGCAGTGGAGAGCCGGCTGTGCGGGAAGGTGTGGCCGGCCGTCGGACCGGTGGGCAATCACCGCGCGTGCCGGCAGAGAGTTTTGGCGCTGTCGGAAGCCCGCGTAGGCCTGGCGCAGGGCGAGCCTTCCACTGAGGCGGTCGGCGAGCCCATCATCGAGGACGCGCGAGACCACCTTTTCAGCGACGCCACAAACGATCATGCTCTTGGTTGACGTGTCATGGTCATAGCGATCGCGTATCTCGCCGTCCTGGCGTTCGTCGCCGTGTGCATTGCTATCCGTCACGGACCGACTGTCCTGCGAGGACGCAGCGTGCTGTGGTGGAACGGGATCGTCTTCGGCATGCAAATCCTCTTCCGGCCTGCCCCCGCGCTGTTGTGGTTGCCCGTCTTCGCCATCATCTTCGGCGTTTCGTGGCTGGGACTTCGCACCTGGTTCATATTCAAGGAAGATCGGGCCACGCTCGCCGACGCGATCGAGACCCGACTGCGCCGGGTGCTTGTCGTATTCAGCCGAGATCAGAGCGGCTATCGTCTCACCTTCGGCGGTCGTCCCGCGTCAATCCGATTGCAGCGGCTCGGAGGAGTGTTTCAGACGTTGACGTTTGGCGGGAACTGGCAGGACAATAAAGCGAAAGTCGCCTGGCGCTTCTTGAGCAAGTATGGGGAGCCGGTGATTCCACGACCACGCTTCAGGGTCTAACGACCAAGGAGGCATCGATGGCAAAGGTAACCAGGAAGTTCAACGTCAAACGCAAGCCAGAGGCGGTCATCGACTACATCGCCGATGTCGAGAACCACCCGGCCTTCATCCCGCCGCTGAAGTCCGTCGCCAACATTGCCGGCGATCCCAAACGCAAGGGCACCAA
>JALYYE010000127.1 GCA_030946735.1 Candidatus Dormiibacterota bacterium | reverse complement strand
AGGGTGAGGAGGCGTCCGGCGGCAGGGGCGACCTCCTCCTTCTCCAGGCGCCAGGTGTGCTCGTGGGGTATGAAGACCGCGTTGAGTCCGGCTTGCAGGGCCGGGTTGATGTCGGAGCGCGGCGAGTTCCCAATCATCCAGGTACGGTTGGGATCGAGATGTCGCTCCTCGACGATCGCCCGGTAGGTATCCACGGCTTTCTCATGGACCACTGCGGTTGCGGTGAAGCGTGACTCCAGTCCAGAACGCTCGATCTTGAACCGCTGCTCCTCGGGATGGCCCTTGGTCACGAGCATCAGCTCGTGGCGGCCGGCGAGATAGTCGACGGTGTCCGCCACGTCGGGAATGAGCGTGACCGGCTGCCTCGCGATCCGCTGGCCGAGCTGGAGCACGTGCTCGATGTCGTCTGGCTGGAGGTCGCGCTCGGCGAGACGCTCGTAGGTCTGCTGCAGGTTTTTCGTGAAGGCGGTGGACCCGTAGCCATGCACGCGTACATTCATGCGCTCGACCTCATCGAGCGCGGTTCGGACCTGCTCACGGGTCATCGATGAGTGAGCCAGAAAATCGATAAACGCCTCGATCGCCTGCTCGAAATAGACGTTGTTCTCCCAGAGGGTGTCGTCGCCATCGATAAGGAGGAACTGGCGGCTGGGCTGCGGTGCCATCGCCTCAAGGCTACCGCTCGTCGCCGGCCGGCTTCGGCAAGGGGATTTGTTAGGGTTCGGCCATTTCGAGCGTATATAGACTGTGCCCGGCCATGACCAGCTGGCGCTCGGACAACCTGTGGAAGCGCGCGACGATCGGCCGCTAACCGCCGAGCTGCTGTGCGCCCGGTACGCGCAGCGCGTCTATCGTTTCGCCGCGATGGTGGCGGCCGGCGAGGTCGAGGCGGAGGACCTCGCCCAGGATGCCCTGGTGCGCGCGATCCGCAATCTTGCACGGTACGACGCCCGGCGCGGCTCGGTTGAGACCTGGCTGTGGCGAATCGTGGTCAACGCCGCGATCGATGCCGGCCGCGTTTCGACGAGGCGCCGTCTACTCTGGGAGCGTTTTCGATCGCAGCCGACGACGGGCGAGAACGTCGAAGAGCTGGCGCTGATGCGGATCACAGCGGCGGAGTTGCTCGCCGCTGTCCGGCGGCTCCGGTCTCGCGAGCGAGGCATGATCGCGCTGCGGTTTGGCGCGGGCCTCGGTTTTGCGGAGGTCGGGGCAGCGTACGGCATCAGTCCGGCGGCAGCGACCGTGGCGACCCGGCGAGCGCTCGATACCCTGCGCATCCTCTTGAAGGAGACGAGATGAGCACCAACCTTGAAGATCGTTTGACCGACCTCGACTTGCCGATGCCCGACACGCTGGTGCCGCGGGTCCTTGCCCAGGTGGCCCACTCTGGCACCCGGCGCATTGGGCCGGTGCGACGCCGGCCGCGCTGGGTAACCGTCGCGATGGCGGTCGTGTTGCTCACCGTCGTGGTGAGCGGGGCCTCCTTCTATGCGCCGCGCTTCGCGCAAACATTGGCCGATGCCCCAATCGTTGGAACGGCCATCGGTCCGGCACTGCGGTCCTACGGACTGGCGGGCTTGCAGGGACGATTCACTGCCCTGGACAGCCGTGCAACCTCGTTCGGATACACCGTGCGGCTGGTCGCGGGATACGCAGACAGCAATGCGACCATCCTGGTGCTCCGCGTCGATCCTCCCGACCACGACCTGTTCGGACAGGCACGGCTGACCGACCAGTTTGGTCGCGGAATCGAACTGCACAACGGGATGGCGGACGCGCGCACCGGCGACAATGTCCTGGTCTTCGACGGCATCCCCTGGCCTGACTCGCTCCTTGGTGCCCGTTTACGCCTGCATGCTAGCGTCCTCGAGGACCTTCCAGACGGTCAGCCTGTGGTGGGCGACTGGACACTGCAGGGCACGATCCCGGTCGAGTCGAGTCGCGCACTGCCGCTGCCCGCCGCCGGAACGTTGGGCAATTCGACGTTCCGCGTCACCCGGGTCGAGGCAAGCAACGCGACGGTCTCCATCCACATGGAGATCAGCGGTCCATTGGCCACGCAACTCGGCCGGACGGTCGGGGAGACAATTCCCGGGGTGGCAAAGCCGCACGAGGTCTTCTCCTACGAGCTGGTTGACGCCGGCGGTCAGGGTGCCACCGACATCTTCTCCGGCATCTCGACGGGCATTGGACCCGCCCAGTTGTCGGCAAGCTGGGTGATCACCCATCCAGGCGACTATCGGCTGCGGATCGCATACGAGGGCGTCGGGAGTTTTGAGCGGACCATCACCGTCCCGTAACCCGGCGCTCCCCCGGTGGAACCAGCGCGCCGCCAGGCTGGTATGAAGGGATAGCAATCGATCGGTGGAGGGCCGGCCACTGGACGACACAGCGCTCGTCGAACGAGCCAAGAACGGCGATGTCAACGCTTATGAAGCACTTGTCCAGCAGTACCAGCAGCTGGCGTTTCGGGTCGCCTACCAGGTCACCGGTGACGCCGCGGAGGCGGAAGACGCGGCCCAGGAGGCATTCGTGAACGCCTACTATGCGCTTGGCCGGTTCCGCTCCGGCGCGCCGTTCAAGCCGTGGCTGTGCCGGATCGTCGTCAACGAAGCGCGTAATCGCCGGACGTCGGCCCAACGGCGGACCGTCCTGGCCGAGCGCGCCTTGGTCGCACAGTCCTCGGGGGACTCGGCCCAGTCCCCCGAGGCCGCGGCCGAGGCGGATGCCTTCCGCGCGACCCTGGTCGCGACGATGCGGACCCTGCGCGAAGACGACCGCTTGATTCTTGCCTACCGCCTCTTCTTCGACCTGTCCGAGAGCGAGATGGCCCAGGCGCTCAACGTTCCGCGGGGCACCGTGAAGTCGCGGCTATCGCGCGCCCTGGCCCGCCTGCGTGCCGCATTGCCGGACGACATCCGAATGCCGTCGCCGGCGGGAGAGCATGATGGCTGATCTCAGACGCATCACAGACTTTGACCTGGAGCGGGCGCTCCGCGACCTGGGCCCGCGCTACCCGTACCCCCCAACGCCGAACCTGGCGAGCCGCGTGCGCGTGCGGATCGCCGCCCAACCCACTGCGCAGCCGCGCCGGCTCGAGCTCTGGCACGATCCGCGGCGACTTGCCCTGGCCGCGGCCGTGGTGCTCGTCCTGCTCGGCGCAGCCGCCCTCGCCAATCCGGTCACCCGAGATGCCATCGCGCACTTCTTCCACGTCCGCGGCGTGATCGTCAACCGGGAGGCCTCACCGCTTCCGTCGCTCTCACCCGTCACACCTCTGGAGCTTGGCCGTCGCACGACAATGGCCGACGCCCAATCGAGGGTGAGCTTCACCATCGCCGTGCCGGCCGAACTCGGCGCACCGGACGCGGTCTATGTCGTCAGCGGCATTCCCGGCGGCGAGGTCGCGCTCGCGTACATACCGCGCCCCGGCATCCCCCTCGTCAAGCAAACCGGGTTGGGCGTGCTCGTCTCCGAGTTCCGTGGCGACCTGAACCCGGGCTTCATCATGAAGGGCATCGGAGACGGGACGACGGCTGAGGAAGTCTCGGTCCATGGCGATCCGGGCTGGTGGATTGCGGGCCAGCCTCACATGATCTATGTCGAGGTCGCGGGGCAGGGTCAGTCGGAGCCGTTGCGCATGGCGGCCAATACGCTGATCTGGGAGCATGGCGGCGTCACCTACCGGATCGAATCCGGCCTCTCGAAGGCCGATGCGTTTCGGATCGCGGCAGGACTTCCCTAAAGGCGCCGGGCCGGCGGCGAGTGGTCTCCGGGTCCCACGGCCGCCGGCTCCGAGCGCGTGGACGGCATTGTTTCTACCGCCAGTGACAGCTGTGTGTCGGACGTTCATACGTCGTTCACAGGTGCAGGGCAGGATGAAGGGCATCAAAGATACACCACGAAACCGCCGCCCTTTCCACACCGGGGGCGGCTCATCGAAACCGCCGCCCTTTCCACACCGGGGGCGGCTCATCAAGGAGAACGACATGAACGCTTACCGAATGAACGACTACCGAACTCGCGGCGGGAGCCGGACCTTGAGATGGCTCGGCCTTGGCCTGGGCTTGATGCTCTTCGGCCGGGGGCGCCTGGTGCGTCGCCTGCTGGTGGCTCGGATGCTTGGGCGCGGATTCGCCCGCTACGGCGCCGCCGGCGCGATGTTGCCGCCGTTCATCGATGCCAACCTCAAGGCCTGGCACGACCGGCAGCACCGGATGGTCTGACAACTCCCTCCCTCTCGATGAGGCGGAGCCCCCACTCCGCCTCAATCTTCGGCATAGGATGGCGCTGGTGAAGACGATCCTGGTGGTGGACGACGA
>JALYYE010000092.1 GCA_030946735.1 Candidatus Dormiibacterota bacterium | reverse complement strand
CCGGCCCGCATCACGGTGCCCTATACCACCTTCATCCAACAGGTGAATGCCGACAACGTCAAGGACATCACGGCACAAGCCAATTCCATCCAGGGCGACTTCAAGAAGTCGGTGACATCCGGGTCCGCCAGCGGCACACTCTTTCAGGCCGAGCGGCCGATCTTCGCGACCGACAACCTGGAGGCGTTGCTCGAGCAGCACAACGTTCCGATCAGCGCGACGCCTCCCGGGTCGGGGGGATCGCCGCTGCTTACCCTGCTGCTCAGCTTCGGGCCGGCCCTGCTGCTGATCGGTGGCTTCCTCTACCTGAGCCGGCGCATGGCCCGCGCAGGTCCGGGCGGCATCCTCGGAGCCTTTGGCCAGAGTAAGGCCACGCTCTACACACCGGACTCGGGGACACGCATCACCTTCGCCGACGTCGCCGGGATCGAGGAGGCCAAGCAGGACCTGGCCGAGGTCGTGGATTTCCTCAAGACGCCGGAAAAGTACCAGCGGCTCGGCGCCCAGATCCCGCACGGGATTCTGCTGGTGGGAGCGCCGGGCACGGGCAAGACCCTGCTGGCGCGCGCCGTCGCCGGTGAATCCAACCGGCCCTTCTTCAGCCTATCCGCTTCGGAGTTCGTCGAGGCCATCGTGGGCGTGGGTGCATCCCGCGTACGCGATCTGTTCGCCAAGGCCAAGGCTGCGGCCCCGAGCATCATTTTCATCGACGAGCTGGACGCTATCGGCCGGGCGCGTGCATCATCCGCCAGCTTTGGCGGGAACGATGAGCGCGAGCAGACGCTGAACCAGATCCTGACCGAGATGGACGGCTTCACCCCAAATCAGAACGTGGTCGTGCTGGCCGCGACCAACCGTCCCGAGGTCCTGGATCCTGCCCTGCTCCGCCCCGGCCGATTCGATCGTCGGGTGACGGTCTCCGCACCGGACAAGGCAGGACGCGAGGCGATCCTCAAAATCCACACCCGCAATGTCTCCCTCGCACCCGATGTGGACCTCGGCGATATCGCCGGCGCGACCGCGGGATTCGTGGGCGCCGACCTGCGCAACATCGTCAACGAAGCCGCCCTGGTCGCCGCCCGCAAGGGCAAGACCGCGGTCACGCGCGAGGATTTCGACGAGGCCATCGAGCGGTCGGTTCTTGGCCTTCGGCGGCCCATCGTTCTGGGGCCAGATGAAAGACGGCTGATCGCCTACCACGAGTCCGGCCACGCGCTGATGGGCCTGCTGATCCCCGGAGCGGATCCGGTGAAGAAGCTCACGATCGTGCCGCGGGGACTCTCACTGGGATCGACCTACAGCCAGCCGATCGACGATCGCTACAACTATCCGGAGAGCTACCTCCGCGGCCGGATCGCGCTCGCCCTCGGCGGCCGGTCGGCCGAGGAAGTCGCCTATGGGGCCGTCACGACGGGAGCCGAGAGCGACCTCCAGCAGGTCAATCAGATCGCCCGCTCGATGGTGGCGCGCTTCGGCATGTCACCGAAACTGGGGCCCCTGAATCTGACGCAACCCGGCGACGGCGCGCAGCCCGTGCAGCACTTTAGCGAGGAGACGGCAAAGCTGCTCGACGAGGAAGTTCGCCGGATCGTCGATGAGTGCCATCGGGAGGCCGTGCGACTGCTCACTGAGAACCGTGAGCGTCTCGATCGCCTGGCCGAGGCTGTCCTGAAGAAGGACACGCTCGACCAGGACGAGATCTACGCCGCCACCGGCGTCAGCAAACCGCCGGGCGGACGTCCGGCACTCGCCCCGTCACTCCCCGCCAACGGCTCGTCGCACGACGGCGATCTCGCGAAAGATGAGGTCGGCTCCGAGATCAGACGCGCCTGAGTCCGACCCTCAGGCCGTGCTGCTCAGCACCGTCTTCAAGAGCGACTCGGTTTCGTTCGAAGGCGTAACGCCCAGCTCGTCGGCGAGCCGCTGGCGGCACTGTTGGTAGACGCGCACCGCCTCGGCGCGGTCGCCGCGCCTGACGAGCACCTGCATAAGCCGGCGATAGCCTGTCTCGCGAAAGGGCTCCAGGTCGACGGCCGCGCGCGCCTGGTCCTGCGCCAGGGCGAGCTCGCCGTTCCAGATCAGGGCCTCCACCCGGCAGTCGAGCGCTCGAAC
>JALYYE010000077.1 GCA_030946735.1 Candidatus Dormiibacterota bacterium | reverse complement strand
TCCTGCGAGACATCCTGGTAGGAAAACGCCAGGATCGAAACCTGCACGATGGGGAAGGAGCTGCTGTACATGCCATTGGCGAGGTAGGCGTCGAGCGTGACGCGTTCCTTGTGCTTGAGCCAGTGGTTCTCCTGGAGCATCGTCCAGATCGACTTCTCCCAGACCAGCCGGCGCATGGCGGTCCATTCCTCGGGGACCTCGTCTTCACGGAACTGCTCCTCGATCTTGCGCGCGACGGTGGCGTTGACCAGGGGCATCTGGCTGAGGTCGCGGTTGGGCCAGAGCAAGAAGTTCTGGCACACCCGGCGATAGTCGGCCAGGTCGAGCTCGGGGTGTTCTTCCTCGAGGTAGTCGTCGATGTAGACGATGTACGCCATGGTGCGGGCCAGCGTCAGGGCTTGCTCGAAGCTCGCGCTCGGGTGGAGGAGAACGGCGGCGCGGCAGACCTCGCCCAGCATGTCGTCCCCGCGTGGGTTGGCGTCGACCAGATGGCGGACCACGGCAGCTTCGTCCGCCTGCCGCAGGAGGTTCTCTTTGAGCTTGTTAATCCGCCGGTCTAGCATGTTCGCTCCTCGCAAGCAGGATCTGGGCGGAAAGGACGGCTGAACGGATAACCTGGGTCGGCCCGTAGAGCGTCTTGCCAACCCACATAGGAATGACGGGCTCGCCCTCCGTTTCATTCAGGTAGGCGGCAGCTCGGCGCAGCGGCTCCTGGAGTTTGGCCCGGAATTCGGCCGGGGCCAGCATCAGCGCCTGCACTGCGTAAGCGGTCTCCTCCGGGGTGCCCTGGTTGAACCAGCCCCAGGAGCCGTCCTCGCGCTGGGTCTTCGAAAACCAGCCGAAGGCCGGCATGCAGAGGTCGGGTGCCGACGCGGTGAGCGCGAAGACGGCGTGGGCGGTGGCATAGAAGGGGGAACCATGCCACTTGTCGACCCAGTGGTCGCCGTCTACGCGCGCATCACGCAGGTACTTGACGACTTTCTGCTGAATGACGTGCTGGCGGGGGAAGGGCGGAGCCGCCTGGAGGACCTCGAGGACGTGGGCGTTGGCTGTTACGGATGCGTCACGCTCGAGCGGGAAGGTAAAGAAGAAGTTCACGCCCTCGAACGGCCGCAGCGGTCCGGCGGAGATCGGAAAGCCGTACCGATGCAAGACGCTGAGGGTCAGGGAGGTGTCGTCCGAGTCCGGCCGGAGGCCTTGCATGGAGACGCCCACGCCATCGTCCGTGAGTGCCTGGGCGAGGTAGCGGACGAGCGGCTGCGCTTCGGCCGGGCGCACGTCGGCGCGCGCCAGGTTGTAGAGGACCCAGGCGATCTCAAAGACCTCGAAAGGCGCGACGGTCGGTAGGCTGCCGTCGCCCCGACTGGCCAGCAGCATGGCGATGTACTCATTCGCCTGCTCGTCGCGGGTCTTGAGCATGAAATAGGCGGTGGCTGAGGGGGAGTTCGCAAAGGAGCCGTTGGGCGAGAGTTGCTTGCGGGCGGCCTCGATATCGAGCCGGTTCCCCAGGTATTCGATCGAGTGCAGCAAGGGCGTCGCCACGTTGTAGATGAGGCGAGGCGGGATGTGCCCGATCTTGGCGTCGCGCTGGGCGGAGATGCCCATAAAGCGCTCGAACGGCAGGGGCAGCTCGCGAAGCTTCGCCGCGTCGAGCATCGCCGGCAAGATCAGCTCGAAGCCGGCCATGTCGGGGCCGGTCTGCCAGTTGCCCGTGTCTTCATGGACCCACCGCAGGGCCTTAACCCTCGCCCGGTGCGCGGCGCCATCCTGCAGCTGCGGCGGAAGGTCGGCCAGTGCCACGAGCGCGCTCAGGGTCGAGACCAGCTTGTCCTTGGGAATCGGCAGCGTCGTCCCGAAGCTGCCGTCAGCGTTCTGGCTGCGCAGCAGCCAGCCCAGTGTCTGCGGATAGGCCATGGCGTTCGGATCGTTCGGCTCGCGCAGTCGCGCCACGAAGGCGGTGTCGTAGGCAGCCGGGGAGATCGCCCCTTGCTGGAGCGATGCCAGCAGCTCACGGGTGGCGGCTGGCTGTCGCAGCTCCGCCGGCCGCGCAAGTAGGTCACGTGTCGTGTAGTGAACGTCGTTGATTTCCGTAGTCGAGACCCCCTTGGATGGCACTTCGGTGAGCGCCTACGCGGAGGCTACTGCCGGCCCGTTGCGGCAAACGTTTCGGTTGACCGTCACGGGGCCGTGTTGCCGGTCACAGGCCGATGACCCGGGAAAGCGGCCCACGCGGCCGGCGTTGTCCGAATACGGGTCTTGCGGGACGGGGCCCGAAGAGAGGGACGGGTGTTTCGGCCGAGGGTCTTATCGGGCGGGCTGGACCGGCGCGCCAGCTGCATGGTGTTGGTTCATGGCGCCTACACGGCCGCCAACCTGCTCGCCGGGACGTTCCTGTCGATCTTTCTGTGGCGGGCGAGCCACGACCTGACGCCGATCGCTGTCTACAGCGGGCTGAGCGCACTCATGATTCCCGCGGCCTTCGTCGCCAACGGGTTGGTCTGGCGGAGGATGGGCGCCGGGGCCTCGATCCGCGTGGGCCTCTTCGGCTGCGGTCTCTCCTATCTCGTGATCCTGATGCTTGGCAACGATGCCCCGCACTGGGTGGTAGTCCTGGGGCTCCTCCGCGGTCTCGCGGAGGGCTTCTACTGGTCCGGCTTTCACCTGGTCAGTTACGACACGACGTCGGACCGGGACCGCGATCGCTACTTCGGGGCGCAGGCGACCGCGAGCCTCTTCCTCACCGCCACCCTGCCGCCGGCGGCCGGCGCCATCATCGTGGCGGGAACCCACGTAGGTGGAGCCTACCGCGGTTACCAACTGGTCTTCGCCCTCTCCTCAGTCGTCCTGATGGCCGCCATGGTGCTCGCCGGGCAGCTGCCGTCATCCGCGCGCCAGCGCCTGTCGCTCCGACGGGTCGCCACCCTGGCACGGCGAAACCCGGACTGGCGCTGGGTCACCCGGGCGCGTCTGGCCGATGGCTTCACCGGAAGCCTGGTCGGGCTGGTGCTGACGATTTTGATGTTTCTCGTGCTGAAGAACGAGCAGCAGGTGGGCAACTTCAACGGCGTGATGGGACTGCTGGGGGTCGGCATCAGCCTCGCGCTGGCCGCC
This sequence comes from Candidatus Dormiibacterota bacterium, assembly GCA_030946735.1. Taxonomy (GTDB): domain Bacteria; phylum Chloroflexota; class Dormibacteria; order CF-121; family CF-121; genus CF-13. Next base: position 293 of record JALYYE010000077.1, on the reverse strand, counting down.
TTCATGAAGCCGCAGCACCGGATCGTATGCGCGCTGGTCGGCGGCGCATTGCTCGTCCTCTCGACATTCTTGTTGCCCCTCTACCTGACGGCGTGGGCGATCGTCGGCTTTGGGTTGCTGCGCGCTATCGGTGGCCCGCTGCACGGGAACGCGCTGGCGCCGCTGGCGCTACAGGTGATCGACCGCGATCCGACGCCGCAGGCGATGCGCTACGACTATATCGTCCACCAGGAGCTGTGCCTGGGCATCGGGCGGGTGCTCAGTATCGGCTGCTTCCTGTTGCTTGCCGCACC
>JALYYE010000074.1 GCA_030946735.1 Candidatus Dormiibacterota bacterium | reverse complement strand
TCTGGCCGTAGCTCGGCGCGGTGTTGCAGGAGGTGGTCAGAGCGCCCCAGAACAGGTTGGGGCTTGCAGGATCCTGGACAACATTGTCCCAGCGAGCATTCGCAGTGCCGGAGACCTGCGCCCAGTTGGCACCGCCGTCCGTCGACTGGAAGAGGCCGCCGGTTGTCGCGGCGAGAATGCGCTGAGTGTTCGTTGAGTCGATGGCCAGCGCGCTGAAGTAGAACGTGGATGCGGTGAACGTGCTCTGGCCGAGGAGCGTCCAGGTCGATCCCCCGTCGGTGCTCTTCAGCACGCCCTGGCTCGGCATGCAGTCCTGGCACCGGTTGGCTTCGCCGGTTCCGGCGTAGACCGTGTCGAGCGATGTGGATGACGGGGACCAGTCGACCGCGATTGCGCCGATCGCCAGCGTGACCTGACTATCGGTGAGCGGTGTCCAGGTCCCTCCATCATCGGTGCTTTTCCACACGCCGCCATCGGCTGTGCCGGCGTAGACGACGGAGCCCTTCGCCGCCAATGCCGTAACCCGGCCGGCGCTATCGCCGTAGGTCGACAGCCCCTTGATCGGCTTTGGCCCGAGGGCGGTCCACGAGACGCCAACCGGCGCAACCGACGGAGCCGCAGCTTTCCCCTGGCGAACTCCACCGAGGACCTGTGACAGGGCCGGCTGATGCCGGATCGGGTGATGCTTTGGGCTCTGGGGAGCTGGTGGCCGGGGCGCTGCCGCCGCGGCCGCTACCCTGCCCTCCCCCAGAGGGGGAGGGAAAACTAGGGCGCCGAACGCAACGGCGGCCGCCAGCACCACGCCGGCGTGTCTCCGCCTTAGCCCCCACATGGCAGGTATTTTGACAGTTCGACTATCGCGCGCGCCGCCCTAGCGGAGGCGGGCCTCGAGCTCCTTTCGGAGCTCGGCGAGCGGCACGCGAACCTGGGTCATCTCGTCCCGGGAGCGGATCGTGGCCGCCTGGTCGTTGACCGTGTCGAAGTCGATCGTGACCGCGAAGGGCGTGCCGATCTCATCCTGGCGCCGGTAGCGCTTGCCGATCGACTGGGTGTCGTCGTACTCGGTGCGGAAGTGCGGGCGCAGCTCGTGCTCGACTTTCATGGCGAGGCCCGGCAGCGGCTCCTTGCGCGACAGCGGGAGCACCGCGACCTCGATGGGCGCCATCGACGGATGGAAGCGCAGCACGACACGCTGCTCGCCGCGCACCTCCTCCTCGTGGTAAGCGTCGATCATCAGCGTGAGCATCGAACGGTCGACGCCGGCCGAGGGCTCGACCACGTGCGGCAGATAGCGCTCGCGGCGGATGTCGTCGAAATAGGAGAGGTCTCTACCGGAGGCCTTCTGGTGCGCGGCGAGGTCGTAGTCGCCGCGGGCCGCGATGCCTTCGAGCTCCGACCAGCCAAATGGAAACTCATACTCGACGTCAAAGGCGCCGCGGGCGTAGTGGGCCAGCTCGTCGTTGCCGTGCGCCCGGAGTCGCAGCCGATCGCGGCGGATCCCAAGCCCCAGGTACCATTTGAACCGCTCCTCTTTCCAGAAGTCGAGCCAGGTCATCTCCTCGGCAGGCGGGACGAAGAACTCCAACTCCATCTGCTCGAACTCGCGCAGGCGGAAGATGGAGTTGCCCGGCGAGATTTCGTTGCGGAACGCTTTGCCGATTTGCGCGATGCCGAAGGGAGGGCGCATATGCGACGAGTTGAGGACGTTGGCGAAGTTGACGAAGATGCCTTGTGCCGTCTCCGGCCGCAGGTACACCTGGGCGCTCGAGTCCTCCGCCGGCCCAATGAAAGTCTTGAACATCAGGTTGAAGCGCCGCGCCTCGGTGAGCTCGCCACCGTCTTCAGGGCAGCGATTCATGCCAGGTTGACCGGTGAGCTGGTCGGCGCGATAGCGCCTATGACACTTCTTGCATTCGACCAACGGGTCGGTGAAATTCTCGACGTGACCCGAGGCGACCCACACGCGCGGATTCATGATGATTCCCGCGTCGAGGCCGACGACGTCGTCGCGGAGCTCGACCATGCTTCGCCACCAGGCGCGCTTGATGTTGTTGCGCAGCGCCACCCCAAGCGGGCCGTAATCCCAGATGCCCTGGATGCCACCGTAAATCTCGCTCGACTGGAAGAAGAAGCCACGACGTTTCGCAAGCGAGACGAGCTTTTCCATCACGGCCGGCGACTCACGCTCGGGCGGCGCGGGATCAGTCGCCACTAGCCGCGGACGCTCCGAAGGAAATCGAGGCTCTTCAGTCGCCGGTCCAGGTGATATTCGAGCTGTGCCTCCAGGGCCTGTTTCACCTGGTCGAGCACGGGGTCGGGCAAGCGCAGCCGGTCGTAGAGCTCGCCCTGATCGCCCGCCATCACGCGCAGGACTTTCAGGCTGTTGACCGAGACTGGCGAACCGGCCTGGTCGTGCCCACCGCATGTCCGGCAAAGGACGCCCCCGAGGAGCGGTGAGAACCAGGCGTCGGCCTCCGGTAAGGGTTTGGAGCAGCCGGCGCAGTCCATCAATTGCGGCGTGTAGCCGAGCAGGTCGAGCATTCGCATGATGAACCAGGCGGTATCCGCCCGCGCCGACCGCCCCGGATCATTGAGGCGGTCGAGGGTGCCGGCGACCAGCTCGAAGACGTCGTCCATCGGGTGCCGGTCTTCGAGCACTTTGTCGGCGATCTCGGAGACCAGGCAGGCATAGGCCGTCCGCCGCAGGTCGCCGGCGATGTTGCGCACGTCGCCTCGCCGCTCCACCTGGGCGACGACGTCGAGGTTCTTGCCCTTGGCCAGCATCATCCGCGAGCGACCAAACAGGTCGAGGCTGCTGCCCACCCGCGTCTTGCTGCGCCGGGCGCCCTTGGCGATGGCGGCGAGCTTGCCGTGCTCACGCGTCAGCAGTGTCAGAATGCGGTCGGCGTCACCGTAATCGAGGCGATGCAGTACGATCGCATCCGCCTGGTAGGTCGGCACCGGCCAATTCTACGGACTGCTATAGAGAGGAACGAGAGACCGTGGAAGAAGAACCCCGCAAACCGGACGGCCAAATGTCGGACGAGGAAATCCGTGCGGTCACGATCGGAGATCTCCAGCCGCTGTCGGCGCCCATCAACCTTGCCGAGTACGATCCCGATTGGCCGGAGCGGTTCAGGCGCGAAGCGGAGGGGATTCGCGCGCTACTCGGCGATCGAGTCCTCCGACTGGAACACGTCGGCTCAACAGCAGTGCCTGGACTTCCCGCCAAGCCAGTGATCGACATGGTTCTCGTGCTGGCGAACTCCGCCGATGAGCCCTCCTACGTCCCCGCCATGGAGGCCGCCGGCTACGTTTTGCGCATCCGCGAGCCGGACTGGCATGAGCATCGGCTGTTCAAGGGACCCGATTCGAACATCAACCTGCATGTCTTTTCATCGGGCTGTCCGGAGATCGGCCGCATGCTGGCGTTTCGTGATTGGCTGTGTAGCAACGCGTCCGATCGCGAACTCTACGCCCGAACCAAGCTCGAGCTCGCTAAAAGGAATTGGAAGTACGTCCAGAATTACGCCGACGCCAAGACTGCCGTGGTCGAGCAGATCCTGACGCGCGCGCACCGGCCAACTACGGGGGACGCGTAATCGACCCGTAGAGCAACCGCCAGACGTTCTTGCCAGCCGGTCGTGGGCACCTCCTCCCCCGTACCCTCCTTGAATTCCTTTCGCGACTCGACCAGAAGCTCGTCGACGGCGTGGGGCATGGCATCGGGAAGGTCGATCCCGCTAGGCACCCTCATGGTCAAGAGGCGCCCGGTCAGCTCTAGGCCGTCGCCACTGCCCCTTGAGGCAATTGGCGTTGCTGGCCAGCGCATACTGCCCGGATAGTGACCATCCGTTTCTTGACGAAGAGCCCGGCGGCTCCCGTCCTGTACCTGATCGCTGGCGGAGTCTTGCTCGCTGTCGCGTTTTATCTGCCAATGAGCGTGGCGGCGGCATTGCTTCTACTGGGTCTGGCCGCAGCGGCCTTCGTCGCCACCCTGGTCACGAGAGAGCGGCGGCCAAGCCCTTCTGGACGAATGGCACTCACCGTCGGAGCCGTGAGCGGGATCGTCCTGGTCCTTCTCGGTTTTGCGGCAATCTTCGTCAGCTACTGGTTCAGGTCTCTACGTGGGTGAAGGCGCCCTAATTCTCGACCGGCGCGTAAGCCTCGGGATGGCTCCGGAAATGTGCTTCGAACCTCTCTAAGACAGCAGCGTCGGTCGGCTCATATTCAGCATCGAGATTGGCCTCTGCTTCCTCCGCCTCTTCGGGCGGTACCAGGCGCGCCTTTTCGAACAAATCGGCCGCCGAGTCCAGACCGAAGTAGCGGTACCCGTGCAGCGCCGAGTCGAACTCCTCCTTCGAGAGGACCTCAACAGAATGCAAGACGCCGCCGTTCATCGCGAGGCTGTGAGCCAGGAGCATGGCCGAAAGCTCGGTGTCACCGGACTTCGGTCCCGGCAGCCCCAGCAACTGGCAGGCACGGTTCCAAACACGGTCCGCCGCTGAAAGCTTTGTCATGGACGTAACTTCCTTTAGTCCCCACACTAGCCCTCTCCCGCAAGGGGGGAGGGAACATTGCTGTGCCGCAGCCGTGCCAGCGACGCGCGCAGCTCATCGCCGATGAGCAGATAGCCGCCGATGGCGAACGCCACCGTTGCGAGAAGGTAGGCCACCGCCATGCCGACGACTGAATCCGGGACGAGCAGCCGGTCCAGCAAGAAGGCCGCCCCGTAGGTAACGGCCACCAGCGCGCCTATCCGCGCGATGTGCGCGTACCAGGTGGCCGGCGCCATCTCGAGGCACTCGCGGCAGATGCGCCGGATGGCGTAGCTGTACGCCCAGACGTGGTAGACGACCCAGGAGAGCGCCGCCCCGTTGAGACCGAGGGTCCATACCAGCACGCCGGTGATGGGCAGGACGATGAAGAGGGCGAGGAAGTTTGAGCGCGAGGAGATCTCGGGCTTGCCGGCGGCGAGTGAGAAGACGTAGGGGACGTTGAGCGTGCCGTTCATGTACCAGCCGAGGCAGAGCAGCGCCGTCGGCAGCAGCAGCAGGTGCGCGATCGACGCATTGAAGAGGTAGCTGAAGAGCGGCAGCTCCGCAAAAGCGATTCCGGTAAAGATCGGCACCGTGACGAACGTCAAGAGGTCGTGCAGCTTTCGATACTGCACATGCAAGGTCTGGCGGTCGCCTTGCGCGGTGAGCATCGAAAACGATGGAAACGCCGCCTGCGCGATCGCCGACGTGACCAGCGTCGCTCGCGAGACCACCCCAGAGGCAAAGGCGTAGTAGCCGAAGGTGCCCAGCGGCAGAAACTTGCTGACGAAGACCTTGTCCGCCTGGGTGTAGATGGCAGACAGCAACGAGATCGACATCAGGTGGGAGAAGAACCTCCGGTTGCGCGTCACGACGTCGCCCCAATAGCCGGGCAGCAGCGCGCGCCAGGAAAAGAAGCGGGCGGTCAGGCCAAGGTAGGCGATGATCCCAGCCGCGTAGCAGGCGGCAAACCAGTAGGCGACCTCGATGACGCCCCCGCCGCGGCTGAGAATGACGATCGTCCCCAGCTGCTGGAGCCCGCCGACCGAGACATCGATGACGTTGTTGAACACCATCCGCTGCAGTCCGCGCAGTACGCTTGTGTAGAGCGCCCGCGGCAGGATGACCATGGCGGAGATGGCCAGGATGCGCAGCGCCCCGATGGCCGTATTTGGATCCATGCTCTGCAGGTGGATCCAGCGGTGGACGAAGAGGGGCGCGCCGAAAAAGATGAGCAGCGCCACCAGCACAAAGGCCACCCAGTACAGGAGGGCGCCCGTCCGGATCAGGCGGCGCACGTAGCCGAGGTCGTTGTCGATGTTGCCGGCGACCTCGCGCACGATGGTCGCGGAGACACCCAACTCCAGCACCCCGCTCAGCACCGCGGATACCGTTGCCGCCGCGTAGATGATGCCCAGGGCATCACCGCCCAGCTGGCGGAATACAACCCGGACCGCCACCAGGCCCAGTAGCAGGAGCAGGCCCTGCCCGACGAAGTTGTAGATGATGTTGCGCCCGACCCGGGACATCAGCCCTCCCTTCCCAATATCAGCGCCTTGTCCGGCGCCATGGCGGCGCTACCGGTCTGTCTTGCGACGGAGATAGGCGTCGGGCCAGTGGGTATTGGGTGCGAGCCGGGTGGGCTCGGGGTCGATCTCGAACTGGCTCTCCCTGGCGAGGAAGTCATGGACCGCGGTCTTGGGGTTGTCGGTCACCCAGTCGGGCTTCCCTCCCGGGACGTCGAAGAGGTCGACCATGCTGCCGTCCGTCGCCACGATATAGCTTCCCGGCGTCACCAGCGGCGCATAGAGCTCGAGCTCTTTGAGCACGTGGGCGCGCGTGTGATTGGAGTCGAGCACCACCATCACCCTTTCTCCGGGCTTCAGCAACCCGCGGACCTCAGTGAGCGTCGGCTCGTCCGTCGAGCTGCGCTCGATGAGCGTGATGCGCTTCTTCATCTCGTGCGCCTCCAGCGCGGCCCGGTTGTGGGGACGGATCTCGATATCGATTGAAATCACCCGTCCCTTGCCCATCGCCTCGAAGAGGCTGGCGTAGAAGACGCCCGATCCCCCGTGGGCGACCCCGGTTTCGATCAGGACATCCGGTTTCACGCGGTAGATCACTTCCTGAATCATCAGCATGTCTTCGGGGATCTGGATGATCGGCCGGCCCATCCACGAGAAGTTGTAGGGGAATTTGGTGGCCCATCCCGACTTCATCCAGAAGTAGGAGATGTACTGAAACGCCTCGTGGCCGTAAAGCGGAACCGACTGGATCGTCCCGTCGGCATGGGTAACAAAGAGCGTCTGGCTGACGGCGTCGGCCGTCATCTTCCAGATCTTCTTCATCGGCGAAACCATTCGATCGTGTTGGCCAATCCGGTGTCCAGATTGTAAGTGGGACGCCAGCCGGTGCTCATCAGGCGGCTGGGGTCGGCGCAGACGAAGGCGGGGTCGTGGGGATCGTTGGGACGGGCGCCGAGCCGCACCAGCTCGGGGTGTCCCGTCATGGCGCCGATCTTCAGCGCCAGGTCGGCGACGCGCACCGGCACGCCGGAGCCGATGTTGACGATGCCGTCGAGCGGGCTACCGGAGGCAGTCCCGATCGCCGACGCGACGTCCGCAGCGTGAAGGAAATCCCGCTGCTGCTCACCCGAGGTCAAGAGGGCGGGCTCGCCCGCCAGCAGGGCGCGGACCACGGTGGGCACCAGCCGGCGCGGGTCTTCGTAGGGACCGTACTGGTAGAAGACACGGGCCCAGAGCCAGCGCATCCGCCGGGCCTGGGCAATCTGCTCGAGCAACAAGCGAAAGGCGAGCTTGCTCGCCGCGTAGATGCTCCGCGGTTCGGTGGGATCCGACTCCTCGAGAGGCTCGGAGCGCATGGCGTACTCGAAACAGGTCCCGATGCCCACAAAACGCCGGCACTCGAGCTCCGCCAGCCGGAGCGCGAGGTACACGCTGGCGTGCACGGCGGCCAGGTTTTCCTGGCTGTGCAGGTAAAGACCGGGGACCGCGTACCAGGCGAAGTGAAAGCACACCTGTGGCCGGATGGTCTCCAGCCGCGCGTCGAGCTCGGCACGGTCACCCAGGTCGCACTCCACCAGCGTGATCGACGATTGCACGTCGCGCAGCCGCGAGCGATCACTTCCTGGGCGGACGAGCGCGAAGACGGCAGGCCTGGGGCCGTCCGACAGCTGCGTTGGGAGCAGCCAGCGCACCAGGTGCGAGCCGAGCCAGCCGCCCGCGCCCGTCACCAGGATGCGTTGCGCGTCAGCGATGGTTTACGGCCCAGTCGTACGGGATGCGCGTGTCGAACGGATCGAGCCGCTGGGTCCTGGTGGGATCGTGCGGATGCGTGGAGCAGTTGGCCACGATCGCCATCTGGTCCCCCATCCCCTTGAAGCCGTTCCAAACATTGGGCGGGATCTGGACCAGCGCGTAGTGATCCGGCCCCAGGAAGAGCTCCATCACCTCGCCGCGAGTCTTGGAGCCTTCGCGGTCGTCGAAGAGAACCAGCTTGATGCGCCCGGAGACGCAGGCGTAGTTGAGCGTCATCAGCTCGTGCAGATGCCAGCCCTTGATCACGCCGGGATAGATGGTCGAGAAATAGATCTCACCGAACGCGATGAAATGGGGATCGGTCGCGCGCAGCATGTGCATTACGGTCCCGCGCTCGTCGGGGATGCGCTTGAGTGGCTCGACCCGCACGCCCTCGATCATCAGACCACCTGCAGCTGCGGAATGGGGATGATGAATTTTCCGTTGCGGCGGCGATATTCCGCCTGCTGCGACATGATCTCGTCGGCGAAGTTCCAGGTCAGCAAGAGCACGTAGTCGGGCATCTCCTCGAGCAGGCGCGCCGGCGCGTGAATCGGCAGATGCACGCCCGGCATGTAGCGGCCCTGCTTGTAGGTGCTCCGGTCGACGACGAAGTCGAGCGTTTCCGTGCCGATGCCGGCGTAGTTGAGCAGGGTCGAACCCTTGGCCGCCGCGCCGTAGGCGGCCAGCCGCTTGCCTTTTTGCTTGAGGTCTTGGAGCAACTGCCGCAGGTCGCTGCGCACGCCGGCGACGCGCTGGGCAAACTTGCGGTAGACCTCGACGTTGTCGACCCCCCAGGCCGACTCCTCGGCGAGCAGGTCACGAACGGCGTCGGAGACATCTCCCTCACCAATGCGGCCGAATTCCACCCGCAACGACCCGCCGTGGATCGGCACGCGACGGACATCCTGGACCTCGAGCCCGTGGCGGCGGGCAAGGCGGTCGAGTGCGGTGAGTGAGTAATAGCAGAGGTGCTCGTGATAGATCGTGTCGAACTCGCAGCGATCGAGCAGGTCCTTGACGTAGGGAGCCTCGACCACCGCGACACCACCCTTCTTCAACAGCGTCTCGAACCCCTCGACGAATCCGTTCAGGTCGGCGACGTGGGCGAGCACGTTGTGCGCGTGGATGACGTCGGCGCGCTGGCCGCGCGCGGCCAGCTCCTGGGCGAGCTCCCGGTCGAAGAATTCGACGATGGTCGGGATGCCGTTCTGCTCCGCGACCCGGGCGACGTTGCGCGCCGGCTCGATGCCCAGCACCGGGATGCCGGCCCGCTTGTAGAACTGCAAGAGGTAGCCATCGTTGCTGGCAACTTCCACCACCAGGCTCTGCCCTGTCAGGCGGCGGCTCTTTGTCAGCTCCTGGGCGAGCTCCTCCGAATGCTTCAGCATGGTATCCGAGAACGACGAGAAGTAGAGGTACTCGCGGAAGAGCTGCTCGGGCGGAACCGTTTCGGTGATCTGCAGCAGCGAGCAGGCGCGGCAATAGGCGAGGTCGAGCGGATAGGTCGGCTCGGGCTCGGCGAGCTGCGCCTGGGTGAGCAGCGAGTTCGCCAGCGGCGTCCGGCCCAGCGAAAGGACGACCTCGAGGTCCGAACCGCCGCAGGAGCGGCAGGTGGCGGCGCTCATCCGGCCTTCGCAAACATGTTGCGATACCAGTCGATGGTGCGCGCCAACCCCTGGTCGAGGGAAAAGGCGGGCTTCCATTGCAGCATGCGGCGCGCTTTGGCGGCGCTCAGGTACTGCTCCTTGATTTCGTTGACCGCCTCGTTGCGGATCTCCGGCTCGAGATCAGAGCCCATCGCTTCCAGGATTTTTTCGACAAGCGCCAGCACGGTGGTGGGCGTTTCATTGGAGAAGTTGAATGACTCCCCCTGCAGCTTGCGGTCCTGCGCGAGGCGTTCGATGAGCAGCGTGTAGGTGGCGGCGCCGTCCTCCACGTAGAAGTAATCGCGGATGTAGGTGCCGTCGGAGCGGATCACCGGCCGCTGCCCGCGCAGCACGGACCGGATGGTACCCGGAACGACGCGGTTCCAGTTCAGGTCGCCGCCGCCGTAGAAGTTTCCGCAGCGCGTGACGACCACCGGCAAGCCGAAGGTGGTCGCGTACGACTGCGCGATCAGGTCGGCGGCGGACTTGCTGACGTCGTAGGGGTGGCGGCCATGCAGCGGCGCCTTTTCGTCATAGGGCAGCTGGTCGTGCGACCCGTAGGCCTTGTCCGATGAGGCGAGCGCGACCTGGCGGATCGTCGGCGTCCGCCGGCAGGCCTCGAGCAGCGCCCAGGTACCGCCGACGTTGGTCTCGTAGGTCGACACCGGGTTCCTGTTCGCGATGCCGACGATCGTCTGCGCCGCCAGGTGGATGACCGAGTCGACCTCGTACTCGCCCAGCGTTCGCTCCAGCATCGCCTGGTCGCGGATGTCGCCGCGGACCACCTTGGTGCGCTCGATCAGGCGCGCCCCCACCAGCTCGCTCTGCGGGACCCAGTCGCGCACCAGGCAGATGACGTCGGCTTCCAGATCCAGCAGCCGGCGGACCAGCCAGCCGCCCAGCAGCCCGGTCGCGCCGGTTACCAGCGTCGGGCGGTCGCGCCAGAACGTGCGGTCCCCCTCGAGGGTCAATCCCACGTGCTCCAGGGAGCCTTGCCGCTCTGCCAGAGGCGCTCGAGGAGGCGCACGTCGCGGAGCGTGTCCATGCACTGCCAGAAGCGGTCGTGGCGGTAGGCGACCAGCTCTCCGTCGGCCGCCAGCTGCTCGAGGGCATCGGCTTCGAGGCTGGTTTGATCTTCTGTCAGGTAGTCGAAGATCTTGGGTTCGAACACCATGAAGCCACCGTTGATCCAGCCCTCACCGACCTGCGGCTTCTCGGTGAAGGCCGAGACCCGGTCGCCGCTGAACAGCAGCCCGCCGAAGCGCGCCGGCGGCCGAACCGCCGTGATCGTCGCCACGCCCCGATTGGCCTTATGGAAGGTCAGGAGCTCGCGAAGGTTCAGGTCGCAGACCCCGTCACCGTAGGTCAGCATGAATGGCTCGTCGCCGAGGAAGGAGCGCAACCGCCGCACGCGGCCACCGGTGTTGGTCTGCAGGCCGGTGTCGACCAAGTGGACGTTCCACTCGTTGGGCTGCTCGTGGCTCACCTCCACCTGGCCGGTGCCGAGGTCGATGCTGACGTTGCCGTTCAGCCGGTAATAATCGAGGAAGTAGCGCTTAACGTCTTCGCCCTTGTAGCCGAGGGCCAGCACGAACTCGTTGAAGCCGTAGTGCGCGTAGTGCTTCATGATGTGCCAGAGGATCGGCCGGCCTCCGATCTCGACCATCGGCTTGGGGCGGATTTCCGTTTCTTCCGAAAGCCGGGTGCCCAGCCCACCCGCCAGGATCACGACCTTCATTGCGGCAGCGGCTCGGCCAGCACCCGGGCGCTTGCCGGCCGCGCATCCAGGCGGACTTCGCGGATGGCGCCCGGCGGATCCATCAGGTGCCAGAGGTGGCCCAGGTGCCGGGCGCGCTTGCGGGGAAACCGCTGGTCGTAGGCCATCGCCTCGGCGGCCGACGAGAAATGGAAGCGGCCGCTCGCCGGCGGCTCGACGCCGTAGCGCGCCAGCCACATCCACGCCGGTTGCAGCTGGTGGGCGCAGGTGATCCGCACCACCGACTGCCGGACCATGCCCGGGAAGCTGTGGCGGAGCAACGCGGCGACCTTACGCAGCACCCAGGCGTAGTGCTTTTTGCGGTTCCACCCCTGCTTCTTGAGCAACCGCCGCATCTCCGCGGAGAGCGCCGGATCCTCGATCCAGCCGAGCGCCCGCTCCGTCGCGCCGAGATAATCGAACCAATCGATCTCCCGGAACTTCGACGACCCGGATTCCTGTTTGACCACGCAGTACTCGTGCAGCACCGCGTTGGTGATCGTCTGGAACTCGGGGACAGGCGCCGCATAGTTCATCCGCACGCCACTCAGCTGCCGCAGGAAATCGGCGCTGTCAACGGAGGCGATGCCACGCGCGTAACTCAGACCATTGCTTCGGTCGATCGAGTATTGAATCAGGAGCGACTTGTCGTAATAGAGGATGGCGTTGACGACGTCCAGGCACCGATAGGCGAAACAGAAGTCCGGAGAGATCGAGGCAAAGATGCTGCCGAAACGGCGATCGATCTCATCGAAGAGCGGCCGGGGCACGATGCAGTTGAGCATCCCGGGCAGGCACGCGGGATGCACCGCCCGTGACGTCAGGTAGAGCAGATGGTCGGCGGGAATCTCGAGCAGTTTTCCGCTCCAGGACTTCTGGTCGAGAAAGACGGGCTGATCGAAGTCATCGATGCGGTCGACGTTGTAACTGATCACCTTGTCGGGAAACCGTCGCGCCCTCTCGATCAGCGAGCCCAGCGCGCCCGCCTTGAAGACCATCCGGTCGGTCAGGTAGAGAAAGTGCGACGCGCCCGTTTGCTCGAGGGCACAGTGGATCACCCAATCCCAGTGCTCGGACATGGGCATCGGCTGCGGCGGGCGGATATAGCGGACGAGCCGCCGATCGAGCCCCTCGCAGTGGGCCTGCAGGGCGCGGGCGCCATCGTCGTCGGTGGAGTTGTCGGACACCAGGATGGTGACCTGAGAAAGGCCCTGGTCGAGCACGGATTGGATGGCGGCCTCGGCCAGATTCGCTCGGTTTCGGGTGGGAATCACGACCGTCACGCCGCTGTACGCCGGCGGCTCCCGCCGCGGGGCATCGATCGTCACCTGCGCGTCAATCATAACGGACAGGCTGGCGCTCAACCTCTGCGGTAATCGCGGCGCAGGTGTCGAGCACATCGCGTTCGAAGAGCGCGGGGGCGTGGTGGGCCGTCACCCACGTTTTCGCCGCCGTCGAGAGGTTCGCCGCTACGCGATCGTCGGTCACGAGCCGCTCCGCCTGGCGACGGAAGTCCTCGGGCGTCTCGGCAATCAGGACCTCCTCGTCCGGGCGGGCCGCGATCCCGCGACAGCCGAAGCTGGTCGAGATCACCGGAACGCCGGCGGCCATCGCCTCCAGCGTCTTGGTCTGGATGCCGCCCCCCAACCGCATCGGGACGAGCAGGGCGACGACGTCTTCCATGTGAGGCCGGATGTCCGAGACGTCGGCGGCGAGCTCGATGCCGGGTCGTCGGAGCAGCCGCCGGAGCGCGCCGTTGGCGCCCGCCCCGATCACGCGCAGCCGGGCGTTCGGCCAGCGGGTGTGCAGTGCCGGCCAGACCTGGGTCACCAGCCGTCGCAACGCGTCCCGGTTGGGAACGTATCCCAGCCGGCCGACGAAGGCGAACACCGGGTTCCCCGACGCCGGGCGCCGGCGGGTCTCGGCGAAGAACGCGAGGTCCACAGGAAGGCGCAAGCGGACTACGGATGCCGGCCTGGCCACCAGTCCCTGGAGATATTGCTGGTCCAGGTCGCTGACCACGGCCGTCCGGCCGAACTCCGTCGCCACGGATCGCTCGAAGCGTTCCATGCGCGACTGCTCCATGCGATAGATGGCGTCGACCGGCCCGGCCAGCTGCCCGGCGTAGGTCTGATAGCTGAGGCCATAGGCATCGATCAGGAGCGCAAGGGTACGGGCTTTGAGCTGTGGCGGAACATGGGCCGCGGCGCGGGCGTGAACGGCAACGACGAGGTCGGGCATGGCGCGGGCGGCCGCCTCGATGAGCTTGCGATGCACCGTCTGGGAAAAGGTGACACCAACCTGCAGTGGCTGACCGGCCATGAGCGCCTTGAGCGTGTGCCAGCCGCGCCGCGGGATAGCGTCCGCCTCCAGCTGGACGATGGTGACGGTATGGCCGGCGCCCGAGAGCGCCTTCCAGGCCCAGTAGCCGAGCTTGGCGTCGCCCGGCCCCTGGCGCTCGAGCTGCCGGTTGGCGATCAGCAGGACGTTCATTGGGCGACCGTTCCGGCCGGGCGCACAGCGGCCAGCCGCAGGTAGAGGGCGGCGACCTGCCCGGCGATCCGTGCCGGCCGAAAGGGCTCGGCGCGCCGTCGTGCGTGCTCCGCCAGTGCCCGGTAGTGGTCCGCGTCGCGCAAGAGCGCCGTCATGGCGGCGGCGATGGCATCGGTGTTTTCCGGATCGACGAGGATCGAGGCCTCGGTGCTCAGCTGCCGCATGGGATCGCGGTCGGAGGTGATAACGGGGACGCCAAGCGCGGTCGCCTCGAGGATGGGGACGCCAAAGCCTTCACTCAGGGACGGGTAGACCAGGCCCGACGCGCAGGCATAGAGCTCGAGCAGCTCGTCCTCCGCGATATAGGGCCGCACCCGAACGCCGGGCGGTGCCGCGTCGCCGGCGAGCTGTCCCTGGGTTCCGATCAAAACCAGCTGAGCTGAGGGTTGCGCGGCACGGACGGCCGCGAAGGCCGCGAGGATACGATCGACGTTCTTGCGCGGGTCGATCCCGCCAAAGGCGACGAAGGTTGGTAGGGGCGCCGCGCGCCCTGCTGGCCGGTAGGTGAAGAAGCTTTCGGCGATCGGGATGCCGATCACGCTGATGTGGTTCGCCACGGTGGGAAATCGCGCGATGAGCTGTTCGCGGGTGGCGTCGGCGTCGGTGATGATCCAGCCGGCCCGCCGCACCGCGGCGGGGACGATCCGGCGCCGATAAAGCCGCCCGAGGCGCTGACGCCAGGAGCGCAGCCGACGGTTCTCGAGAAAGATCATGTCGTGCACGGTCAGCACCAACCGCGTCGGCCCCAGAGGTGAAACCGGCCCGGTGTTGCCCGTCGAGTGGAGCACGGCAGGCTTTTGGCCGCGAGCGTAGCGCGGCAGCGCGATCTGTTCCCAGAGGGGGTAGGGCGCCGGCCGCAGACGTTTCCAGCGCCAGTTCTCGCGGGCATCGATCAACGCCCCCGGGTCGCGGTCGACCAGCAGCTCGTAAAAGAGCGGCGCATCGAGCTCAACCAGGCTGCGGAGGAGCTCCAGAGATCCCTTTCCAATCCCACGGCGTTCGCCGACGGCAAAGCGCGCGTCAATGGCGACGGTCGTCACCCGTCTGCTCCCGTGCCGTAGATCGCCTGCGTCAATCAGACAAAATATAGACAGTCATGGAAATTCCCCGCAGTCCGGAAAGGGCTGCCCCGCTGTCGCCACCGGTGGCACTGGCCTCGGTCGGAAGCGATGTCTGGATGCGGTACGACCGCCTCGCCGTCGCCGCGCTGCTCACGCTGCAGCTGTTTCTCTATTTCTTCTGGAGCGTCACCCAGTTTCCGGCGGCGCCGGGGACCTGGTGGCAGCCGCTCTTCGCGCGCAGCGGTCCGGTGATCCTGCCGCTGATGTTCGGCGTGCAGTTGCTGCTGATCGCGGCGGCGACGCCGCTCGCCTGGGCCCAGCGAGACCAGTTGCGGCGCAGCCGACCCGTCCTCCTGCTGCTGGTGGTCGTCGCCGCGGGGCTGCTGACCGTCCCTCTCGCCTATCTCAACCACTTCGCCCAGGTCAAGATCTGGAAAGACGTCGCCTTTTTGAGCGGCTACCTGCTGGTGCCGGTGGTGCTGGTGCTGGGCGCGACCGCCGCCCGCCGCTTCTTCTTTCTGTTCCTGGGGCTGGGGTTTCTCGGCGGCGCCGTCGGGCTGGCCGAAGCGATCCACCGGGCGAGCGACCTGCACCTTACCGCGGGCCAGTTCCTGACCTATATGTACCGCGTCTACGCCGGCGGCCAGTACACCGAACTGCTTCTGCTGTTCGGTGCCCTCGCCATGTTGGGCAGCTACAAAGGCGCCTGGAAACAGCCGCTGCATGCCCTCGGCATGGTGGCCTTCATCTATGCCGCGATTCGGTTCCGCCTGTACTTCACGAGGCTCTACTGGATCGCGCTGGGCCTGATCGTGCCGTTGACGCTGATCCTCATCCTGCCGCGACGGGCGCTGCGCTCCGGCTTGATCGTCGCCGTGATCATGGGCATGATCTTCGTCGCCGCCACGCCGCTGATCAACGCGCTCGCCAATCAGACCGATATCGGGAGCCGATTGTCGGCGCCCAACAATGTCTCGATCCAGTTCCGGGCCATCGAATCGAAGCTGCTGGCGAAGAAAGTGCTGGCTCGCCCCCTGAGCGGCTGGGGCCCCGGTGGAACGATCACGCCCAATATCCCGGAGGAGCCGGCCCGCAACGACACCTCGAGCTTCTTCGACGGCTACCTCGGGGTCGCGTACAAATTCGGCGTGCTGGTGCTGGGCGTGCTCATCGCCGCCATCGTATTCGCCGGCTGGACGCTGAACCGGGCGCTGCGGGCACCGCTCTCCCGGATCGACGCGGCCATCATGGCCGGCGCCACCGTGTACCTGCTGGGGGTTTTGATCACGTCCCCGGCGCAGGACCTCCTCTTCAGTAACTTCAGCGCCATCCCGCTGGCCTTGATGATGGGGATCGGCCTGAGGCTCGCCGCTCAGCCCGCGGCCGCGGCTCGCTCGTAGACCTCGATCGTTTGGCGGGCCGCCGCCTCCCAGGAGAAGAGGCGTACGCGCGCCTGGCCGGCCGCCACCAGCGTTGAGCGGCGCAGTGGGTCGGTGACGACCTGCTGGATGGCGTCGCCGATCGCGGAGGCATCCTGCGGGTCGACGTAGAGGGCCGCTGATCCCGCAATTTCTTCGAGCGAACCGGCGCGACTGGTGATGACGGGGGTCCCGCTGGCCATCGCCTCGAGCACCGGGAGCCCGAAGCCCTCGTAGAGCGACGGATAGATAAACGCCGCCGCGCCACGGTAGAGCGCTCGGAGCTGCGCGTTCGTCACCGCCCCCAGGTCCTCGATGCGGTCGATGCCCGCCGGCGGCAGGCTGGCGCGCCGGCCGCGCCAGGGGGCGCCCACCAGGAGGAGCCGGTGAGGAATGCGGTCCGCGACGCGCAGGAAGCCCTCGATCACCCGTGCCACGTTCTTGCGCGGCTCGCCGGCGCCCATCGCCAGCAGGTAGGGACCATTGTCGATCGACGGCAGCTCGGCCGGCGAGGAGGTGAGGAAGTCGCGGTCGACGCCCTCGCCGATGACGGCGATCTTCGATGGGGAAAACCGGCCGATCTCGACCAGGTCGCGCTTCGAGGTTTCCGAGACCGTGATGACGGCGGCGGCCCTCCGGCTGAGCGACATTTGAAAGGCAAAGAAGGCCCGGTGGGCCGAGCTGCGGAGGTATTGCCCGGGATAGCGCAGCGGGATCACGTCGTGGACGGTGACGACCACGCGGCTGCCGGCCAGCGGCCGAAGCGCGAGGCCGCCGGCGCCACTGGGCCGGTGAACGACGTCGATGCGATGACGTCGCAGCGCGAGCGGCAGGCGAAGCTGCTCCCACGCGACTTCCGGCGCTGACGCGATTGGCAGCGAGACGGCCCGGCCTGTGGCCCAGTCATCGAGGGCCGCGGGCCGGCGCGATGAGTCCCACAGGAGGAAGAACTGGTGCGCCGTCTCGGACGCCAGCATGGGCGGAACCAGGTTGCGCAGGTAGGTGGCGACGCCCGATGGTCCTTCCGCGAGCGTCCGGATGTCGATGGCGATGCGCAGCGGGCGCGCCGGCGGCGAAACGTTCAGCGGCCGCTCAGCCGCGCCAGCACCCCGAAGGTCTTCACCACGATGACGGCGTCGAGGAAGACCGACTGGTGCTTCACGTAATAGAGGTCGTACTGCAGCTTGGTGACGGTGTCCTCGACGGAGGCGCCGTATCCTTCGTTGACCTGCGCCCAGCCGGTGAGCCCAGGCTTGACCTCCAGCCGAGTGCGGTAGAAGGGGATCGATTTTTCCAGCTCGGCGATCAGCTGGGGGCGCTCCGGCCGGGGTCCGACTACGGTCATCTCGCCCTTGAGGATAGTCAGCACCTGGGGAAGCTCGTCGAGCCGGACCCGTCGCAGGAAGCGGCCGACACGGGTGATCCGTTCGTCGCCGGGGACGGCCCAGCGGGCTTCATCACCCTTTTCGGCATCGATGCGCATGGTGCGAAATTTGAGCAGCCGGAACTCACGGCCGTGCAGGCCCGTCCGCAGTTGCGTGTAGAAGATGGGGCGCCCCGAGTCGATCAGGATGGCGAGGGCGACCAGCGGACCCAGCACCAGCAGGACGACGAGCCCCAGCAGTGACAGCACGATGTCGACCAGGCGCTTGAGCGCGGTGTAGGGCCGGTTCAGGATGGCGCGGTTGGGAAGATCCATGATCCAGTAGTGGTCGATCTGGCTGAGGGGGACCTGGCCGGTCAGTTCTTCGTAGAGCTGCGCCGCCGGCGTGACCTTGATGCCGAGGTTGCGGCAGGAGACCAGCTGCTCGAGCGTGGCCTGGTTCTGCAGGACATCCTTTCCCACCACCACCTCGCGCACCTGGAGCTGGTCGGCCAGGACGGGTAGCGCACTCAATTGGCCGAGCAGCGGCAGGCCACCGTCGGGGATGCGGCCGGAGCCCGCATCGACGAAGCCGACCACCCGGTAGTGTTCCGACCAGCGCGGCAGCGTGCCATGGGCGAGCTGCGCCAGGAAGTCGTCGTCGCCGGCGAGCACGATCCGGCGGGCGAACATGGGCAGCGTCAGGACGGAGAGATAGAGCGAGCGCCAGAGGGCGAGCAGAACGAAGGCGACGAAAAGCCACCAGGCCCAGACGACGCGGCCGGTGAAGCCGCGCGCGAAGAAGGCGAGCCCGACGAAGGACAGGCTCTGGAAGAGCATCGCGCGCAGCAGCGCGGGCACCAGCGAGCTCGCGCGCGAGGAGAGCTGGATGTCGTAGGCGCCGTTGACCCAGCCCCACAGCCACCAGGCGAGCACCGCGGCCAGCGCGATCGAAACCGACCGGGGACCGGAGGCGACGTCGAAGCGGGGCGGGCGCAGGATGGCGATCGTGATGGCCCCGCCGAGCCACCAGGTGGCGGCATCGCCGACCAGCAGCAGCAACCGCCGCTCGACGGCACGAAGCGAGAACTGGCGAGTGCGGGTGGTCTGCGTGGCGACCGGCGCCGGCGAGGCTCCGTCGACGCCCGTCTTGCCGCTCATGCCTTGGTCTCCGAGCGCGGGCTCGACTCCGGGGTGGTCGACAGGTAGGCTTCGCCTTCGGCAGGATGCGGCACCTCGAAGGGCGCCTCGCTGCGGATGCGGACTTTCTTGATGCGCGTGCCCTGCACCGCCTCGACGCGCAGTTCGGCGCTGCCCAGCCTGAGCGTCGCGCCAACCTTGGGGGCGGCGCCGAGCTGGTTGAGGACGTAGCCGCCGACGGTGTCGTAGTCATCGGCGGCGATGTTGAGTTTCAAGAGCTCATTGACGTCATCCACGCTAACCCGGCCGTCGAGGATGACTTCGTTGGGAGAGATGAATTGGATCTCGTCCTCTTCGCCGATGTCGTATTCGTCATGGATCGGTCCCACGATCTCTTCGAGGATGTCTTCGATGGTGACGGCGCCGGCGGTGCCACCGTACTCATCCACGACGATCGCCATGTGGACGCGGTTCTTGCGCAGGTCGCGGAGGACGTCCTGGACTTTGTTCGATTCCGGCGTGAAGTAAGGCTTGCGGGCGATCTCGCGGAGTGACTTCTTCTCGCCGCGGACGACCGCGCGAAGGAGGTCCTTCGCGTAGAGCACGCCGACGATGTGGTCCAGGTTGCCCTCGTATACGGGAATCCGGGTATGGCCGTGCTTGGTCACCAGGTCGACGGCTTTTTCGATGGGCTCGTTGACTTCGATGGCGACCAGGTCGGTCCGTGGCACCATGACTTCGCGGACACGCATATCGCCCATCTCGAAGATGCCGTGGATCATCTCGCGTTCCTCTTCCTCGAGGACGCCTTCTTCCTCGCCGACGGAGACCAGCATCTTGAGTTCTTCTTCCGTCACGAACGGGCCGCGTAGCTGCGCCCGACCGCCCATGATCCGCAGGATCAATCTCGTGACGGCCGTGAGCAGGAAGACGATCGGCCGCATGACAAGCGTCGCCCAGGCAACCAGCCGGGCCATACGCAGCGCGACCTTTTCCGCACGCTGCAGGGCCAGCGTCTTGGGCGTGATCTCGCAGGCAACGAGCACCACCAGCGATAGCACCAGGCTGACCGCCCACTCGGCGACCTGCTCGTGATAGAGGTGTAAGGCGAGCAAGGTCGCGGCCGACGAGGCCACGATGATGGCCACCGTGTTGACAATCAAGATGGTCGACAGGTAGGCGTTCGGATTGCGATGCAAACGCTCGACCACGATCGCTTGGGGGACTTTCTGTTCGACCAGCTGCCGCAGCCGCACCCGCGAAATCGACGTAAGCGAGGTCTCGGCGGAGGCGGCCAGCGCCGCCAGCACGAGCGCGATCACGATGATGACGAGCTCGACCGAGGTGGTTGTGTCCAAGGGTATTGCCGCTACTTGAAGAGCTCGCTGACGGAACGATCCTCGTGGACGCGCAAGATCGCCTCGGCGAGCAATGGCGCGACGGACAGGGTTTTGATTTTCGCGTGCTGCTTCTCTGGCGGCAGGGGAACCGAGTCCGTGATCACGATTTCCTCGATCGGCGAGTTGACGAGCTTGGCGACGGCGTCGCCCGCCAGCACGCCGTGGGTGGCAAGCACCCGAACGCTGGTGGCGCCCTCGGCGCGGAGCGCGTGCGAAACGCCCACCAGGGTGCCGCCGGTCGAGATCAAGTCATCGACCACCACCGCATCCATGCCCTCGACATCGCCGACCACCCGCTGCTCGCTGACGACGTCGTCCTTGGGCCGGCGCTTGTAAACGAAGGCGATCGGCAGGTCGAGGAGCCGCGCCACGTCGCCGACGCGCTTGGCGCCGCCCACGTCGGGCGAGACGATCACGGCATTCGGCAAATGGAGCTTGCGGATGTATTCGACCAGCAGTTTCTCCGCCGTCAGGTGATCGACCGGAATATCGAAGAAGCCCTGGATGGCGTCGGCATGAAGGTCGAGCGCGATGACGCGATTCGCCCCGGCGAGGGTGATGATGTCGGCCATCAGTTTGGCGGAGATGGGATCGCGCGCCTGGGTCTTCTTTTCTTTCCGGGCATATCCGTAGTAGCTCATGACGGCGGTGATGCGCCCGGCCGAGGCGCGCCGCAACGCGTCGAGAATGATGAAGAGCTGCATGTAGTTCTCGGAGACCGGCTCGCAGGTCGGCTGGATGAGGAACACATCCGCGCCGCGGACGCTGTGCGCGATCTTGACGTCGATTTCGCCGTCGGCGAAGCGCGTGATCCGCATCTCCTCCAGCGGCTCGTGCAGCGCCTCAGCGATCTTCCGGGCCAGTTCCGGGTTGGCGTCGCCGGAGAGTAGCTTGAGCGCGCCCGGCTGCTTGGGCGCACCCTCGGGCGCCTGCGGCCGCAAATCGACTCGCTCCCCGACCCTGGGCTGCGCTATGTCGAAACCTCCCGTTTTCGGCGCCCCCGGCGCCGTTCTGTCCAGCCCGGAACGATCTTCTGCTCGGTCCGCTCGATCGCCAGGCTCCCCGCCGGCACGTCCGCCGTGATCACCGACCCCGCCGCTGTGTAGGCATCGTCGCCGACGCTGACAGGCGCTACCAGAATCGTATCGCTCCCGACCTGCGCCCGGTCGCCAATCTCGGTCCGGTGCTTGCTGAGCCCGTCAAAATTCGCGGTCACGGTCCCGGCGCCGATGTTGGCGTTGGCGCCGACGTCGCTGTCGAGGACGGCGCTGAAGTGCGAGATGGCGGTCCCGGCGCCGATGTGCGAGTTCTTGATCTCGGCGTGGGTCCCAACACGGACGCCGTCATCGAGTACGCTGCCGGGACGCAGCCGGCTGAAGGGCCCGACTTGCACGTTCGTCGCCAGGGTGGCCTTCTCCAGATGGGCTCGCTCGATCCGGCAGGCGTCGCCGATGATCGAGTCGCGAATCTGCGCGAACGGCCCGATGAGGCAGTCCTCACCGATGCTCGATTCGCCACCAATGAAGGTAAAGGGCAGGACGACCGTATCGCGGCCGATCTGGACGTCAGCGTCGATGAAGGTGCTGTTCGGATCCATGATGGTGACGCCACTGGCCATCAGGGAGTCCAGGACCCGCTGGCGCATCACCCTCTCGGCCTGGGCGAGTTGTCGGCGATCATTGATCCCGAGGATCTCGTCGTTGTCCTCGACGGCGAGGGTATGGACCTTGCCTTTGATCACGCGCACGATGTCGGTCAGGTAATACTCCCCCGCCCGGTTCTTGTTTTCCAACTTGGCCAGCGCCGGCCAGAGCTCGCGCCCGCTAAAGACATAGACGCCGGAGTTGACCTCGCGAATTTCTCGTTGCTCGTCGGTGGCGTCTTTTTCTTCGACGATGTCGCGGAAGAGGCCGTTGCGCGCCCGCACGATCCGTCCGTAGCCGTGCGGATTCCCGAGATTGGCCGTCAGCAGCGTCACGGCCGCGCGGGATTTTTCGTGCTCGGCGAGCAGGGCGCTCAGGGTCTCGCCGCGAAGCAGCGGCGCGTCGGCATAGAGGACGACCACCGGGCCGGGCGTCCGGTGCGCGGCCGAGACCTGCGCCAGCGCGTGCCCGGTGCCGAGCTGCGTCGCCTGCGAGACCGTCTGCCCTTCACCGTTGAGCGCGTCCTGGACGCCGTCCTGGGTCGGGTTCGTGACGACCAGTGTGCGGGCCGGATCGAGCGTGCGCGCGGCCGCCATCGACCAGAGCAGCATCGGCCGGCCCGCCACCGGGTGGAGGACTTTCGGAATCCGGGAGTTCATCCGCACGCCCTTACCGGCGGCGAGGACGACGACTGTTACGCGCGGCTCCGACGGAAAGGGCCGTTTGGGCCCCGCGGATGCGTTGGCGCGCATGGGAGGAATTGCCGCCGATTATACCGTGCGAAAATCTCCAGCCTCTCCCGCAGCCGTCAATCGCTGCGCGGCGGCCTTCGCGCCGTCGGTCCGCACGGCGCGGGCGAACAGCTGGGCACGGGCTACGGTATCGGGTTGCAGGGCGTGGCTGAGAGCCCCGACCAGAGAGTCGGCAGACGGTACGACGGGCGGGTGAGCGCTTCCGATTCCCAGCTGGTCGATTCGCTGTGCCCAGTAGTGCTGGTCGTAGTGCTGGGGGATGATGAGCTGCGGTGCGCCGGCTCGCGCCGCCGCGGTTGTGGTGCCCGCACCGCCGTGGTGCACGGCGGCGGCGACCCGCTTGAAAAGCGCCTGCTGGTTGACCTCGCCGATGGACAGGCAGTCGGGTTCGTTGTCGAGAAGTGGCAGGTCGGCCCACCCGCGGGACACGATCGCGCGGCGTCCGAGCATACGGGCCGCTTTGATCATGTTCTGGCTGAGGTCTTGTGGAGGGCGGATGCTGCCGAAACCCAGGTAGACAGGTGGTTCGCCGGCCTCGAGGAATGCCTCCAGCTCGGCAGGCAGTGGACGTGCATCCGGCATGATCCAGGCGCCCGTCTGAATCACCCTGTCGTCCAGCGGCTCAGGCCAGGGCGCCACCGATGGGTCGGCAGCCAGCCAGGGCCTGTCGCTGAAGATGTGACTGCGCACGTCCGCGACCGGTGCCTGGCCGGCGGCCCTCCGATGCGAGTTGAGAGCGACGCCCCAGGAGTCGTTCCAGCGTTGCGCATCCTCGTCCCAGAGCTTGCCGTTGTCAGCCGTACCGTCCGCCAGGGAGTCACCCCGCCATGTGGGCGGCGGGTGATGTGAGGAGGGCAGCGATATCGGGCAGTAACTGGCATAGACGTAGCGGATTCCCTTCTGTTCGGCCACCGAGCGAAGAGCGATTTGCAGTGCTCCGCCACCCAACAGGACGTCGCAGCCTTCGGCCGCCGCCGGTAGCACCTCGAACTGGGTGGCGACCGTGGCTTGCGCAATCTGACGCATCTGTTCTGGCGAGGGTTTGGCCCGCACCACCGCGGGGCTGGATTTCGCCGTGCTGCGAACCTCGGGTCCGATGGGCACGAAGGGGATTCCGAAGGTATCGATCCAGTCGCGGAAGTCAGGGGGCGCGCATATCCGGACTTCCTGACCAAGCTCCGTCAACTGCAGCGCCAGCGCCACCAGGGGCTGGACGTCGCCCCGCGACCCGATGGTCGACAGCAGCACACGCATCACGGCTCCCAATTCTGGGGCCAGCGACGGTTTTCAGGCAGCCAGGTCGTCGTTCTCGGGCTGCCGGGCGTCGGCGGCCGTCTCGGGCGCGAACCGCCCGCGCATCTGGGGGCTCATCTTGTCGAGCCGCCGGCCCAGCCGGTAGCCATATCGCTGCACGGCGTCCTCGATCGCCAGGTAGGGCAGCCGTCCCCAGGCCAAACCTTTGAGCAGGTACCAGCTGGCCCGTTTCGTAAAGTGCCGCGAATCGGGCCAGAGCGTGCCGCCCTGGTCCCCATAGTGCTGGTCGGTGAACCCGGTGAGCAGCGCAAGCCGGTAGGCCGCCTTCAGGCTTTCGACCACGTCCCGGACGACAACCGCATCCGGCGCGTAGGCGATCGTATAGCTGGCCAGCACGGCCTGCCGCGCCCAGACCCGGTCGGCCCCAATCGGCAGGTGCTCGTTGAAGTGGATGCCTCGCCAGACCGAGCGGCGGACCGCGAGGTTGTCAATGAAGAATGGCAGGGACCTGTAGGCGATGGGGTCGCCGACACGGATCCGCCGCCGGTGCGGCTCTCGGCAATACCGCTGCGCCAGCCGAAAGCCCGATAGGGGATCGCCCTGGATCGAGACTTCCTGGCGGCCGTACACACCGCCCACGGACGGATCGTCGAAGGGTGCGGTGAGATGGCTCAGCCAGTCGCCATTCTCAGGGAGCACATCCTGGGCGAGAAAGACGACGACCTCGCCGCGGGCCTCCGCCATCGCCCGGTTCCAGCTCCGCGGTCCAGGTGGCTCGGCGATTTCGACGAAGCGGGCGAGCGCAAACTGGCTCACGATGTGCCGGATCCCGTCGGTCGAGCCTGCGTCCGCGCACACGATCTCGAGCGGCATCCGGCCCTGGCCCATGATCCGGTGCAGAATCGTCCCGAATGCCCGGCCCGGATTGAGGGTGGGGATCACGATCGAGACCGACAAGCCGCCGTCGCCCATCACCGCGTGTAACGAGCGGCGGGGGCCTTTCCCGCCGGTCCGCCTTAGGCGAACCTCACATCGATGTAGTAAAAATTCGTGGGTGTCGTGCCATCACGCGGGCTGACTCCGAACACCTTGATCCGGCCCTTCGCCCCGGAGGTCGCCCCCGCGAAGCTCACCGTCACCTCGTAGTGTCCGAAGTCGGGTTTGGCGGCTGACGCGGTGGCGGTCCCCCGCCCGAGCTCGGTCCCGGCGGCATCCAGCACGACGGCGACCACCGTCCCCTTGTCGACGCTCGCGGTGCCCGACACCTGGAGCGGCGAGCTGATCGAGGTGCTGGAGTCCGGGCTATCGATGATGATTTTCAGGTTGTCCGGGATGGGCGTCGCGGCCGTCACAGGCAGCGACGAGCTCGCGGGCGTGGTGCTGGCTTTGGTCGCCGGGGAGGTGCCCGCTTTGGCGGAGGCGCTCGGCGAGCCGCTCTCCAGGACAAAGGTGGTCGAGGTATCGCCGCCGCATCCGGCAAGCACCATCGCGATCAGGACGAAAAGTCCTGCCGCAAACCCCTTCATGTCCCCTCTCAACGCCTCAACCAAGCAGTGCGTTACGCGCGACGGGCGCGAGCTACGGGCATTATAGGGCCGTCGTCTAAACTCACCGCATCAAGATTTTTGCGTATCAACACGGCATCTATCCACGCTCGGAGCAGGTGGTCGCGGCGACCCGCGGGATCGATCGCGGTCGGGTCGGCTCCGATGCGGTGGGCCGCGCCTTCGCCGATGACCTGGCGGCGTTCGTTCGCGTCCAGAAAGACGCCGGCCTGGACTATTTCTCTGATGGGCTGCTCAAGTGGCAGGACATCTTCCGACCGTTGACGGAAGCACTCGGCGTCAAGCCCCATACGCTGGTCCGCTGGTTCGACACCAACACGTTTTTCCGCGAGCCCGAGCTCTCTGGTCGCCTGGCGACCCCGAGTCATCCGGATGGCGTCGTTCCGGATGGCTCCGTGCCCCGTCCCCGGGTGACGACCCTCCCCTCCCCCTACATGTTCTCGCGCGCCGCCCACACCGACCAGGACCGCAACGCGCTGATGGTTGCGCTGGCCGTGCAGGTTTTGCGCCCGGCGATCGACGCGGCGGTTGCGGCGGGCTCCGAACTGATCCACCTCGAGGATCCCTGGCTGGGCTACGTCGGCATCGCGCGGGAGGATTGGGCGCCGCTGGCTGACGCCCTCAACGTCCTTCATCGTGACCTGAAGGCGACGCTCGCCTTCCATGTCTACTTCGGAGACGCCGCCCCGCATATCGATCAACTCCTGCAGCTTCCGGTGGACGCGATCGGGGTTGACCTCGTCCAGACCGACGTCAAGGCGCTCGGCTCGGGCTGGAGCAAGGGGCTGGTGGCGGGGGTTGTCAATGGCAGAAGCTCGATCCTCGAATCGCCCAAGGACCTCGTTGACGTCGCGCGCCATCTTGCCGACACGGTTAAGCCCCGCAACCTCTATCTCTCGTCGAATTGCGAGCTGGGCTATCTTCCAACCGTTGTCGCCGAGCAGAAGGTCCAGCGGCTCGGGGAGGCGGCGCGCAAGCTGAAGGAGCTGGTCTCGGTATGA